>PWFZ01000221.1 GCA_003555185.1 Balneolaceae bacterium
AACTCCCACCGGGCGCAGAAGCGTTTGTTATGATCAGGAAGCGCTGGATTCAAGAAAAAAACATAAACCCAAAAATAGTGCCATTGGAATGGCAGCTGAAATGGGCGTTTCGCTTTTAACCGAACAGCAATATCGTGAGCTACAGAAATTGGGAAACTTCGATACAAAGACGTCGAGCTGGCTAAAAACGCCATCTGACATCAGAGATCTGGGAGGCGCGCTATTTGGAGATTTCCGTTATGGAACTGTCTTCGTATACCACAACGGGCCCGGAATAGGAAGCGCCAAAGATAAGTCCCAATATGATTGCAGGGAGGTAGATAAAAACCTGATACTTCTCAATAGTTTGATGAGTCATTGTAAGAGTGGGGCGATTCTTGGAATCTCCCCATTAGGTTATTCTTCAGGGTTTGATTCCATTGCACTTCTTCTCATTTGTTGACCCCGATTAAGTTTCTCTTCGAGTTCTTCAAGTTTTTGACGGGCACTGTTAATTTTGTTTATCCGCTCGTTGAACTCTTCATCTGTAATTCGGCCTTCACTGCGGGCATTCTCAGTATTTGCCCTTGCATTTTCAATTCTTTCCCTGGCTATTTCAGCTCTTGTGTGGCCTTCAGATTCAGCCTGTTCAAGCTCTTGTGCACTTGCAGCCCGTTTAGCTCTTGCCTCTTCAGACATTCTCTGTCCAAATGCACGTCCGTCCTGACGAGCCTCCTCGGAAACTACACTGCCGCGGTTGTTTTGTCCGCCCGACTGTCCGCGCATCATTTCACCCCTATTCCTTGCTGTATCAGATACTGTGCTCCTTTCATTGCCACGTTGCCGAAGGCTATCCGCATTCGCAATACTATCTTGACGGGCCTGTTCAGCTCTTTCCATCGCCTGCGTAGCACGCTCGTTAGCACCCGATGACTGGCTCTGCGCAAACACGGAAGAAACCATGGCTACAATCAACAAAATCAGTTTGAGGGAAATCACTATTTTAAATACAAGTTTCAATATTTTCATATTTTTTTCCTTTAATCGATTTCGTCTAATAAGTTTTCCAGTTCATCGAGAGTTTGCACAATATCTTCTTTTAATTCTTCCATCTCAAAGGAGACGCTATCTGTGACAATATCAGTTTCTTGTTGATCATAAGTAATAGTTGCTGATTCTTCTGAGCTGCCACTGCAAGCTGTAAAGAGAAGCATCAAAACTGTGATTAATAAGCCAATAATTTTATTCATAGTTGAAAGGGGGGAAGTAGTATGTTGAAAATGACTAGCATTCAATATGCAACATTTTCTCTTATGGTAGACCTTTATTTTAATAAGTGTTAAATCTCAAACAAAGTGCCTTTTTTTATCCTAATATCTTTTTCTTCATGATTATTATCTGATACAATTAAATCAAATTCATTTGATCTGTTCTCCATATTCGGTAATTGTTTATCTCCCCAGGCTTCATCTTCAAAAAACCAATACTTCAGTCTGTAAGAAAGGGAGTCATTTAGCCGCAGATGATCTGATTTATTTTGAAGAATGCCCATCGAAATATCGCTGATATTATGAGAGACCTTTTCACCGGGTTCAAGAGTGGCAGGACAAAGACAATAACACACACCAAAAGACAGTGTATCTATAAGCTGTCCAACATCGAGAATTTCCAGCTCCTTTGCCAAACAGGTACTATAATGAATTGTTACTTCGGAGGTGTTTTCTATGGTTACAACTATTTGCTCATCCTTATTGATATCATAAACCTCCCGATCCGTTTCTATGTTGAGGGAAGGTCGTTCATCGGAACTCAGGATCCCGCATGCACTCAGAGCCGCAATCATAAACAAACCCGAAATCATGATACGAATTGGTCTCAATATTTCTGTAACGTTGTTCAACATTTACGCGGTAATTTGAACTGTATTTTAAGTGTCCATTTGTAATGTATACATTTCCAGGTATTGCAGTACCTATTACAGATTAAAGAAAGAACGGATTTCAACGTCTAACTCGGTAAAATTTGGCTGTCTTTATTTTTTGATTTACCCGGTATTAATTAATTGAACTCCCTGGATTACAGCCGCCCCGTTTTGATGAACCTTAAAAACTGAGCATTTTAAGTGGAGTTAATTTCGAGTGAGGGAAAACGTAATTATCTCTATCACGTGGGAACAATTATTCTTCTTTAAATTGCCTTAACTTTTTCCTGAGGTACTGTTTCTTGCTTATGCCGTTTAGCATAAGCCTCACAGATGTCTTTCATTAAGTGGGGACCCTCAAAAATCATCCCGGTAATTAATTGCAATAAATCTGCTCCGGCGTCCAATTTTGTCATGGCAGCCTCAGCAGAGAGAATTCCCCCACATCCAATAATTGTAAACCTGTGTCCCCAGTATTGTCTTGTTTTACGGATCAGCGTATTGGATTGTTCAAAGCATGGTTTTCCACTTAATCCTCCCCGATATTCTTCTGGAGCTTCTTCAGGAAAATCAGAATCGGCATAATTCTTATTGAGATTGCCAATCACCACACCATGAACACCAAATTCATCCAAAACGGTAAGCATATCATTAAACTCCTCCCATTCAGTATTGATAGGCATCTTTGCATAAATAGGTTTATTGTGCTGAACTGTCGACAGTTTTTCAAAAAGCCCCCTTAAACGGGAGGCTTCAGCAAAATTTTCACCACCATACACATTGGGACAGGAAATATTAATGGTATAAAAATCCCCCAGATTTTCTTCCACTAGTCTTTTCAAAGAGTAATGGTAATCATCCACTCCGCCTTCAAAAGTGGATGCCTCAGAATCATTAGTCTTGGCAATACTTATACCCCAGATAAACCCCTCCGGTTTTTCAACACTTTTCAGCCTATTTATAATCCTGTCTACGCCCTGATTTTTTAGTCCCTTCCAAACCACCAACGATTTAGATTTTACCATTCTCTTAAGCCTTGGCTTGGGATTTCCCTCACACGGCCTGGCGGTAACAGAGCCTATTTCTTCGCCTCCAAAAGACAGGCAGTCTAAAATGTGGGCAAGCTGACCATTATAATCAAAGCCTGCCGCCAATGATACCGGTGTCTTGTACGTAATACCATCCACGGTTTTAGAAATATCACGTCCTTTATAGCCATACATAGATGATATCAATGCCCGACCTGCTTTAGTATAACCGATATGTTCTCCCATTTTGACAAATGCATCGTGGATAAACTCGGGGTCTGTTTTGAATAGGAGGGGTTTTAGCGCTTTCTTGTACAGTATTTTAATCATGACTTCATGGTTTAATAGTTGTTATATGGCAATCTAGTCTGATGCAACAGTGCTATACCTCACGCCATTAATCTTAGATGAAATAGTGGTGATATATAAAACTATATATTCATTTCTTTATTTTTAAAATCTTTTTGGAGGAACAACTTTTAATTGCATGATCAGAAACGGCTACAGAATTCCCGGATATCGAGCAGGATAAATGGATGGTTTTGAAAGAAGTTTTCCAACAATAGGCTCACAGAAACTTCTTTCCTGTTAACTCATTCTAAAATTCTGCCCGTTAGCATAAACCACAATTTCTCATTGAGAAGAAATAGAAACGTTTATTTTCATCTTAGTTCAAGCGAGCCTTTCTCGTTCTATTTATTGATTTCTCAGCCTGTGATAGCCTATCTCAACGCACAATAGTTAGCCCGAATTATTGAAACTTTTGTTAGGCAGTCAGTAGTGATGAAATATGATGGCTGTAAATGTGTATCTTTGGCCCGGTTATAAATGCTCAAACTTTAGTCTCTATATGGAAATTTTAACAGACTCCGCCGAGTATGTATTTGTCGGAAATGAACTCTGGCGAATAGTTACCCTTGTTGGAATAATTGCGCTCTCGCTTGTATTTGGCAAACTGTCCAAATATTACCTC
>PWFZ01000094.1 GCA_003555185.1 Balneolaceae bacterium
AGGTATTCAACCCTTCCGAACTCCCCCTGCCTTTTGATGAGGCTGATATTCATTCTGCTATGAGTGAAATCGAAAATAATGAAGAGATCTCCTATCAAGCTGTAGAAATCGTGTTTGTGGATGAACCCGGAATCGTGGAAATCAACAAAGAGCATTTACAACGAGATTACATCACTGACATCATCACTTTTCGGTATGATGAGGATCCATCAAACCAACACATTGAAGGAACCCTCTATTGCTGTGCTCCACGAATATCAGAGCAGAGTAAAGAATTTGAAGCCTCAGAATCGACAGAATTTTTACGTGTGATGATTCACGGCCTGATTCATTTGATTGGGTATGACGATCAAACCGAAGCCGACAAAAACCGTATGACAGAGCTGGAAAATCTCTATTTGGATAAGATTTCTCAGGCGTGATCTCCTCCCTGTATACCCTGATGATTGTTGAATCATCAAAAACAGCTCGCAGAATTCAACAACTGGTTCCATCACACATTTTTGTAATCGGTACAGATGGGTTTATCTGGAAGCCGGTATATGATGAGAAGAAGAAAACCCTTGGTAAACGAGCTGACCCTGACAAACTAAATCTTCGCAAAGAGATAAAGCAACAGGCTGCGCTGGCTTCAGAGATCATTATTTCAACCGACAATGATCCGGCCGGTGACTTCATCGCATGGTCGTTAGCTAAATATCTGCCGGGAAAACCACTAAAACGAAGTTTCCTGCAAACCATCTCCAAAACCGGGGTACAACGGCTGTTGCAAAATAAAGTTGAAATCAATGAAAATAAGCTACTGCATAAACTTGAGAATCGATTTCTGATTCAGCAGTACTGGAAGAAATATATTCCGCGCCATTCTATGAAAGAAGCTGGTGCAATCGCTTTAACGTCTCATCAAGCTTTTACTGCGTTCAGGTCAAAGAATGGAACCCTGTTCAAAACAAATCAACCTCTTGCCTGTTCACCGGATAAATGGTTGACTCTTCGTATTTCGCCGGATAAAACGGAATATGTGATTGCACCGCCGCTTTCCACATTTGATGTGGTGCCGGAAATTTATCGGGAATTACGTTTATCAACCTATGCCGAAGCGCAAGAACTATTAAATCAACTATTTCACAAAACCTATCCCGATAGTCATGAAGGTTTGATCAGCTATCCGCGTACAGCCGCCGGAGGTTACTACCAGGACAGCTGGCAGCAGCTTCAGGACCAATGGGTGCACTTTAAGCCTTTGGGTTCGTTTAAGCCTAATTTCATGCAATCCATTTTAAAAAATGATGAAGCACATGAAAGCATTCACCCTTATGACATAAGAGTTACTCCCCATATGGTTTCAAAACGTGTACAAAAACCATTCAGTCAGATCTACAAAATTATTTATGATGAAACCATCCGTGCAATATCACAGCCCAAAAAGGCTAGATCCGTTTACTCTCTTGGAAAGCAACTATTCTACACAAATCAACGAATAACCGAATCCACAACTGAGGTTTTACCTGTGTACACCATTCCCAAATGGGGACAACAGCTTTGTGAGACGGGCGTTTTAAGACCCTCCGGTTTTGGGGCATGGGTTGATGAATCCGTTGTAAAAGGTTTGATTACTATAAATGACGGGTATATTTCACCGAAAAATTTATCCAACACGGATAAACAAACATCAAAACGTTATAAGAACCTGCTTGAATCGCTCAGAGCTGTATCAGATCAACCCGAATTATCCGATGAAACCCTGAGGGAAATATTTGCGTCTTAGAGATGAACTTCAAAAAGTGACATGAACAAACAATCTGATAAACCTACTCTGTATCAATCAGCACGCGATACAACAGGGATCTATTTAAAAAAACTTGGTGATATACTATCCAGACACGGTGGTTTTGATGAGTTGATTACATCACCTTCAGGAAAAACCGTTCAAAAAGGAAAATCTCCTCGTTTAAAAATTTTAGTGTTTCTAAAACCCCTGCCATGGATTTTGGGATTTCTGTTTCTTTTCTCATTCTACTGGGATTTCAACAATATGGGAACAACGATTTTAAACTATCCCCTCCGGTTTGAAGGTTTATTAAGAATTGTCTGCGTGAGCGGACTCATTGGATTTCTAACCAACTGGGCCGCCATAACCATGTTGTTCCGCCCAATGCATAAACGTCCGCTTTTGGGACAGGGTTTAATTCCCGCCCATAAGGAGCGAATTGCCTATCGCCTTTCGTTTGCCGTTTCTGAAGATTTGATCAATCCGGACATCATCAAAGAGAAGCTCCAAAAGTCTGACACCATCCGGAAATACCGCGAACGGGTAACCAACCACGTAACCGATGTCATCAACCGTGAGGAGTTCCGCAAAGATATTAAAGCCTGGATTTCTGACTACACCACCGAGGTTATAGCTGATCCAAATCTTCGAAGAAACATGGCTCAATCGATTGTGGAAGAGTTAGATAGCGCTCTTGAAAATCGACTGTTTGAAAAAACCGCACTAAAAGCCTATTCGTTGATTAGCGGACGGCACATGCAGGGAATTGTTGAGGATGCCATCAAGCAGCTGCCCAATTCTGTAGAAAAACGAATGGATCGGGTTGATGCGTTTTTAGATAGCGCCCCGGAAAAGTTGTCCGGACAAATCGAGAATATTGAAGCCGTTGTCACGCAACTTTTGTACCAGATGATCAACCAGCTGGATGTGCAAAATCTGGTGGAGCAAAACCTGAAATCGTATGATGAAACCAAGCTCGAAAAAATGATCCGCGGTGCAACCAACGAACAGCTCAAAACCATTCAGTATTTGGGCGCTGTTTTAGGAACCATTGGCGGACTGGTAATCTGGGAGCCCCTCTTAAGCCTTGGCATCATTGTCATCATCTTCGGCACAATCTACGCCCTGGATATGTGGATGGGTGATTAAAAGTAGTAAAAGTCCCCCTTCGACAATGTCCGACTACCGGCGGAAGGGGGAAAGCGAACGCAGTGAGCTGGGGGATGATCACTTTCCGTTATTTCTCCTCTTTATTTCCCCCTTTTATTTAACCAACGAGAATATTATTTAACCCAAAAAGACTTTCACTTGGTGAATTAAATGCTTTGGATTATTATGTGACCAGTTTAAGCATTACACTATTGTCGAATAAATATATGTTAGGCAACATAACAATTAAACAACAATGGCATTTAAATCACTATCAGAACTTTTTGAGCATTTCGAGCAAAAAAAGGAGCCTTTTGATGAGGGTGATATTGACTCAGCAATGCGATAATTAAGTGATGAAAATAATGACAATGAAGATGCAGTTATTGCTGAGAAACTTGCATTTGGGTTTTATGCAGATCCGAACCAAAATCATAATTGGGGTACGTATTACGGTCCAAAAATGATAATGCCAAACAAAGATGGCCAATACATTGAATCACCAAGCATAAAATATGTCAATAAAGATGTTATTGAACATTGGAAGGAAAGGGCTTTAAATTCGTCCCACCCTATTTTGAAACTTCGATATAATGATTTGATATGGGATTTCTCACAAACGACAGTAAATGAGAAGCCATCATATAAACATGCTCAAGAAGCAATATTAGCAACTATAGAATTAATTGAATCCGGTTATTACGAGCATGTTAATCTTATAAGTCAAAAGTTAGATAGAGCACTGCAACTAGCGCAAAGTTTAAATAGTTCTGAATTAGTAGAGAAGGTTAAAGAATGTTGTTTAGACCTTTATAAAAAAGAAGAGAAAGAGACTCCTTTTTTTATCAATCTGAGTTCAAGTAATAAGTGCAACACGAAAATAAACCCTGAGGGGCACTCCCCTCAGGGTTTTCGGCCAAGCGGCTTATATTCGTGTTACTATGCAAAAATACAAACAACTTGACCTTAAA
>PWFZ01000049.1 GCA_003555185.1 Balneolaceae bacterium
GATGAAAGACGTATAGGTCTCAACAGACACATTAAAATTGGATTGATTCCGTACGTCTCCCAAACGGTAGCACTGAATTATCTGGATATTTTTTATGAGGCTCCGGAAGTATCCGAAGATGATAAAGCTGATATTACAGACCCTTGGAATGGATGGATTTTCGATGTCAATTTAAGGTCAAATTTAAGTGGAGAGGAAACTGAAACCAACTTCGGACTCTACAGCGGTTTTGAAGCAGAACGTACAACCGCTACCTGGAAAATCCGTGGGCGAGCCCGTGGTGAAATTCGCCGAAGGAGGGTTGAACTATCCGATCGCACACTTAATATTAACCGTGACTGGGGTGACTACTGGGGTATGATTGGTTATAGTCTTACCAGTCAATCAACGGTTGCACTTTTTTCCAGGGCGCGATTTTCGAGAACAGGCAACATTGCTCTCGAAACCTACTTAGCCCCTGCAATAGAGTATAATTTCTTCCCATACGAAGAATTTCAGCAGCGGCGGTTTATTGTTCAGTATCAGGTTACTCCTTACTACCGCAGATATTATGACACCACAATCTTCCTTCAAGATTCAGAAGCGATTATGTCGCAAGAAATATCTACCCGTTTGCGCTATGACCAAAGCTGGGGGCGTATTGATATTCGGGCATCAGCAATGCACTTTTTCCATGATCCGTCCTTAAACAGAATAGAATTTAACCCTTCCTTCAATGTTCGTATTGTTCGAGGGTTATCTGTGAGTCTGTCCGGCAGATATCGAATCATTAATGATCAGTTAGCCCTTAGGCTTCCCGCTGATGTAGACCCTAATGATCCCGAATCTATTCTTAGCGGAGTTCAGCGCCCCACTTCTTATGACTATTCTATTTCATTCGGGCTCTCCTATACATTTGGCTCTATTTACAACAACGTGGTGAATCCGAGGTTTTAGCTTTTATCCTTCTTCGATAGAAAAACCTATTAGGGTCACCATACCAATTTTTTACAAAGTTTTTTGGAATAGTCATTCGATTTTCTAAGTTCGGTAACTACTATCCCAATAATGAGAGTCGATATGCTTTAAATATAAGTCTGCCATTTATACTGTTTATCCTTCCTTTATTTGGACACCCTGTAGATCAGAGACATATGTTGCAGAAGGGCATAAGTTACAGTCCGAATCACACAATCTTAAAGTGAGTTTTCCGGATATTAAATTAAATCGACGGGTAAAACTAGCTGTTAAACTCTTGAAAATTTAGTACGGCTTTTATGGTTTACTTAAACTTTATGAAGTTTACATTTTTTATCTGCCTGATGGTAACCTTCGTGGATATTCATGCAGTATCCGCGCAAACAATAAAAGTAGAGGGAGTTGTAATAGACGAGGAAACCCGCGTCCCTATCCAAGGAGCCAATGCGTACATAACAGGGACAACCACTGGCAGCAGCACCAATAGCGATGGTGAGTTTTTATTCGAAACTAATTTGAAAAGCGAAGAGGAATTAACCGTTAGCTTCTTAGGATATGATACTCAAACTTTTCCAATCAATTTCAATGTGGGAAGATCTGAATTTCGATTTAAAATTGAGCTGCATAAGAATGAAATTGAACTGAACGATATTGTAATTATAACCGATAATTCTCTTTGGCTTAAAAGCTATGAGGATTTTAAACGTGAATTTATCGGCACAAATCGATTTGCCCAAAAAACTAAGATATTAAATAGGTGGGTTGTCAATTTTACCAAAGGAAGCGGTGGTGAATTGTATGCGGTGGCCTCTGAACCTATTGTAGTGGAAAACCGTGCTCTTGGCTATAGAATCGAAATTGATATGAAGGATTTTTCATGGAGATTAAATAGCGGGACCGGACATTTTTATTTTGAAACTGATTTTCAAGATCTTGAGCCCAAAAGCGAATTTGAATATGAAAGCTGGCAAAAAAACAGACAAGACGCTTATAATGGATCAAGAAAACACTTTTTCAAAAGCCTCTTCAATGATGAATTAAGCAGAAATCAGTTTGAAGTCGTAGAGCAGGGAAGTAACAAAAGAGCTATGATTCATCCTCATAACAGAAACCCCAATGTTATTCGATTGCTGAGCCGTCATAGAATACCAATTCACAAATATAATGAAGATGTAAAAGCCTTCTCTTTTAATGGCCCGGTAGATATTTTGTTTGGACAGGGCCCATTTAAAGCTTCAAACGCGCGGCAATTCGATAGCAGGCTAAGAGCAGGGCTCCGTCCTCAAATCAACAATCTGATATTCTTAGTTAATAAAGATGGGATGTTATTCGATCCACAACACATAAGCGTAGAAGGATATTTTGTCGGTGAGCGTATCGCAAATATGCTCCCTGAAAGCTATCAACCTTAAGCAATCAGAAATAATACTTCACTTTCTATAACTCAAGAATTTTATAATGTTCAGCTAACTTTAAATATGTTTGTTAAACATAGATTGAAGTTGAATCAGTACGCTTCCTACTGTTGATTCCCCCTAAACATTTGTATCTTTGACGCATGGAAGAAGAAAGCACAATAGTCGAGAAAAAAGATCTTAAATCACTCAATTCTGAAGAGCTAAAACAGTTTTGTGATGAGCTGGACCTAGTGGGATACCGCGCTGATCAGCTTTATCAATGGCTCTACCAAAAAGGGGCATCGTCTTTTGATGAGATGACGAATCTATCAAAAGATCTGCGCGCAAAACTGAATGAAATCGCTGAAGTAAAGCGCATTACCATCCACAGTCAGCAGCAGTCGGAAGATGGAACCATGAAGTTTCTGTTTCAACTCGACGGCCCTGAAAAATATAAAGTAGAAGCTGTATTAATCCCTGACTTTTATCCTGATGGAGTACCTAACCGTCTTACGGTATGTGTATCCTCACAGGTTGGATGCATGTTCGGCTGCTCTTTTTGCGCAACCGGTAAAATGGGGTATTTCCGCAATCTCACCCACGGCG
Source organism: Balneolaceae bacterium (assembly GCA_003555185.1). GTDB lineage: Bacteria > Bacteroidota > Rhodothermia > Balneolales > Balneolaceae > SW132. The sequence goes on from PWFZ01000049.1 coordinate 2,961, forward strand.
AAATTGTGGATCAGGTGCAGATTATTAATGAAATTGCCGAAGAGAAGTTTGGAAAGAAGATCACCAATATTGTCTATATGGGCATGGGTGAACCGCTACATAATTTTAAAGCTGTTGTAGAATCAGCTAAAATTATCAGTAATCCAATGGGAACTGATTTATCACCAAAGCGGATCACAATATCCACTGTAGGGCTTACGAAGCAGATCATGCAGCTCGCTGATCTTGACATCGGTATAAATCTCGCAATATCACTGCATGCTGCAGATGATGAGAAGCGAAACGAAATTATGCCGATCAACAGCAGCCTCAATCTTGAGAAACTTCGGGAAGCCGTAAAATATTATCACGAAAAAACGGATAACCCGCTGACCTACGAATATCTTCTTTTTGATGATTTTAATGATTCAGCACTCGATGCAAAACGGCTGGCATCCATTGCACGATGGGTACCATCAAAAGTAAACATCATTATGTATAATGATGTTGCAGGAGTTGCTTTAAGAAGAGCCCGGGAAGAGAAGCTAAACCAGTTCATGAAGGTGCTCACCAATCAACGGGTGACCGCCACAGTACGCCGCAGCCGGGGTGATGACATCGATGCCGGGTGTGGACAGCTTGCCATCCGTGAAGGGCAGGAAAAAGGAAAAAGCATGGCTAAGGCTTAATTTCTTCATGAAATAGCGCAAGTATTCACTTGTGCTCCCTGCTATGGTTGAAAATTTATTTAAAGGATAGAGCAAGGGTCTCCCTTGTGCTCCCTGCCATGACCTAAAATCCTTCTTATGAAATAGCGCAAGTATCCACTTGTGCTCCCTGCTACATTCTATGGACTATACTCTACCACTGTAATGACAGTTACAGTGATGTATTCTACCCTTTGCTAGTGCGCGATTCAGTAGTGAATCCCGGC
>PWFZ01000097.1 GCA_003555185.1 Balneolaceae bacterium
ACGGTATCATAAGGACTTTTCCCCTTATGACTTGATGCAAACGAGGAGTGCCCCTTTACGTGCCAATCTTGTGTTTGAATAATTATATCAAATTCAGGAATAAGTTTATTAATCACAGGGACTACTTCACTACCATTCGGCACTTCAAGAGCGCCTCCATCACAAAAATCATTCTGGACATCGATTATTACAAGTGCTTTCATATCTCTATTTCTGATGATTGTTTAACATTTTGTCTCTGAGTTTAAATAATTTTGTACTCAATCCAATTTTATAGATGTGGGGATTTTCAAAACGTTTGTACTCCTGAGTTAGTTTGGATAATTGCAGTTTACAATAGTCAGCACTTTCCTGAACAGTAGGAAGCGGAGAGGTAATTTTACCTTTAGCCATAACCTGTTGTTGATAAACTTTAGATTTTTTATCTGCAAGCTGACTTGTTTTCTTTGTGTAGATTGGATGATTCATCTGTTCCGGAGAAGGTTCACTTTCAATTGCTACCGCATCGCCATAAAATGATCCATCACTATTAAAATATCTATAAACCATTTTTGGTCCGGGCGTTGTAATTTTTTCAACATTTTCAGAAATTTTGATTCTAGGTTCTCCATTAACTGAAGCTAATTTATAAACACCATCGAGGGCAGGGGTCTGATCCCCCGTAACCAGACGCGTTCCCACTCCAAAAATGTCTATTTCAGCGTTTTGAAGCTTTAGACTTGTGATTACCCGCTCATCTAACTGATTAGATGCTGCAATTTTTACGTCCGGGAAGCCGGCTTCATCAAGCATAATTCGTGCTTTTTGAGAGAAGTAAGCTAAATCTCCGCTATCAAGACGGATACCAATTAATTGATGGCCTTTTTCTTTCAACTCATTAGCTACTTTTATAGCATTTGGTAAACCGCTGTTGAGTGTATCGTAGGTGTCTACAAGTAAAATCGTATCATCAGGAAAAGAGTTTGCGTAGGCTCTGAATGCGGAAAGCTCATCATCAAATGCCTGTACCCACGAATGTGCCATTGTGCCACTGGCTTTTATACCAAATTCCTGTGCGGCATAAACATTTGAGGTACCATCAAAACCACCAATCATTGCAGCACGGGTAGCATGTATTCCCCCTAAACCCTGCGAGCGTCTCAAGCCAAAATCAAGAACTTTACAATTACCCGCAGCTTGTTTGATTCGGGATGCCTTTGTGGCAATGAGGGACTGAAAGTTTAAAATGTTAAGAAGCAGTGTCTCAATTATTTGAGTTTCAATCAGAGTACCCTCAACCCGGAGTATAGGCTCATTAGGAAATACAACTTCTCCTTCCGGAGCAGAATATATATCCCCTTTAAAAGAGAAATCTTTTAAATATTCGAGAAAAGGTTCAGAAAAGCCTTCTGATTTGAGATATGATAATTCACTTTCATTAAATCTGAAGTTTTCCAATACTTCTAATAAATCTTTCAGACCGGAAAATATTACGTAACCGCCTTTAAAAGGATTTGTCCTGAAAAAATAGTCAAAACATGCTGTTTGATGGTGTTTTTCGGCTTCAAAATACCCCTGAGCCATGGTAAGCTCGTAGTAGTCCGTAAAGGATGCGGGCCTGTTAATGTACATGTGTTTGTTTGGGTGAAAATTGACACTCAATAATAAAAAAGGCTTTCCTTAGGAGAAAGCCTTTTAAAATATTAGCCGATATTTTTGATTACTTATCCACGGTAGTTACGGCGTTCAATCAGTTTTTTAATCTTTTTATTACCGATCCATACTTTTTGATTGGTTTCCACATTAATCAATTCCAGATTAACAGTGTAGAATACAGCCAGTGTTCTTCTGTCGATAGCTTCATCAACAATAGAATTGATATTACCAATAAGCATATAATCGGCTCCTGTTTCCATAGCCAGTTGCTTTGTGGTTTCAACTGAAGACCAACGTTGTTGATCCATTCGTTCATCACGTAAATCCCTGCGTTCATCCTGACTAGCAACGAGTGTGATTTCTCCACTATTTACAAAAGCACGCTCCATCTCTTTCGTAAAGACCTCGGTGTCGATATGTTCCATGCTTTCATTACGAACACGGCCTACAATAACTACAGGAGAATTACCATTCTTATCTTTGAAACTCTTAAGCCATGGTTTTGTAAGGGCATCAGGAATCATCTCCTGAGCGACTAATCTCGCATCCGTGTCATTCCATTTTCCGGAGAGATCGGTCTGCTGACTTGCATCAATTCGGCTAACGTTTTGTGAGGGTCTGCAGCCAATAAATACAAAGGTACAGACGAGGAACAGTATGGCTATTTTATTCATTATAGTGGGTTTTTGATTGATTTAAATGTATGAAAAAATTTGATGTTGTTACTGATTATTAATGCCAGTAGAGGGATTCAATTAGTGCCAAACTATTGTCTGATCCAACCTCAACCGTTTGATTATCAGAATATAAAAGACGGTTTTGCTGAGAGTAATAATTAAGTTTAATGTTATGAGTTCCCGGTGGAAGCCTTGCTACATTAACGTGCGCTTTTCCCGGTAGAGTTTGCCAGCTACGTAAATCCGCCTTTTCTGATATTTCCTGCCCAATGACTCCTGCCAGCCACGTGAGAATCCCCAGGCTTTCACTCTGTTTGCTTACTTCTCTTGTAGCCAGTGTTGAACCGGTAGCTTTAATCAGTGAACGGGTAAGTGCACGTGCGTATATCAATGGCTCTTTCACTTTGTATACATCAGCGGCAACCTTGTCCATCTCTTCAATAACAAAAGTGGGTATTGTTAACGTATCACCCACTACAATTTCAACTCGGGTAACGGAAGAATTGTGCATTTTTAATGACGGTAAAGAGATCTTTACGTAGGTGCTATACTTACCGGCAAAGAGTCGCGCATCACTCTGTATCTTTGTTGGCGATCGCCCGGAAAATCCTGTTATAAGTAAATTATATTCATTTCCATACTGAATTTTCTCAATTTCCTGACGAGGAGGAGCTGTAAAGCTAAAGGCTTTCTGTTGATCATTAATAGCCCTGAACGTACGTTCCGTCTCGATACGTGCATTGTCAGGTCGTCCGGTTTTTGCAAATAAAACAGCGGATAGATAGTGCCCTAATGCTGAATTTTCAACAATTCGATTTCCTGTTTTCCAATCAGCTTCGGCTAATGAATCAGACCTTGCAAACATTTCAGCCAGGCCACGGTTACGTACCTCTATTCCTTCGAGCTTAAAAGCAATTCTGCGCGCCTCGACGAGTGCAGATTCAAAGTCATTTTGATGTATAAAATTCAGGCTTTTAAATACATTTATGTATACATCCTCATAATCTTCACCACCATAGGTTAAACTGTTATCGCTGATTAACATAGATTGAACACCCCTGATAATACTGCGGGTAAAATTCTCTTCTATTCCTAATTCAGCTTCTGCAAAAAATTTATTGCTCAACTCATAATTACCCGAGAAATGATGAACCATTCCGCGCTCAAGATTTAAAAGTACTTCATCTTTCTTTTTATAAATCTCTTTACGTTCAGAACGGTCAAGTTCATCGGCAGCGGATTCGAAGTTTTTGCTGGAAAAATCATCTCGCAGAGACATTTGTGCTTTATCCAGCGAATAAGATGCACAGCTGCTTAAAAGCATCAACAATAGCAGTAGCCCCGAATAAAAGTTTAACTTATTTAAATTATGCACTCTTTTAGAGATGAAATGTAGATTAGTTATGTAATGGTATGGTTTATAAACTGTTAAATCAGGGTAAAGGTTGAGTGTAATTTACTTTATATTCATTAATCATTTTCAACTCATATATACGACGATTTGAATAAATTGTTTTATCGCATATTTATGCTACTTCTGTGTGCAATATGGCTCGGAA
>PWFZ01000238.1 GCA_003555185.1 Balneolaceae bacterium
CATGGATCACATCCATTATTCCCACCAATATTGAAGGCTTTGTATCCTCGGAATATCTGAGCATCAACTTTGATCCCGCCTTTTACCTGCTCGCGTTCATATTTGGTTTGGTTGCCACCGGAATTGCGGGTTATCTGCCGGCCAAAAAGGCTTCTAAAATAGACCCTATTAACATCATTAGATCTCAGTAGCCGTGAAGAAAGTTTTAGAAACAATAAACCTGAATAAGTACTTCTACAAACCGGTGAAATTTCACGTGCTGAAGGATATTAACCTGTCGATCTACTCCGGTGAATTTGCAGCCATTGTGGGCCCTTCCGGAAGCGGTAAGTCCACCCTTTTATATGCCTTATCCTCCCTGGATCGCGAGTATGAGGGTGAAGTTCTGTTTGATGAGATTGATCTGAAAACATTAACCAATCCGAAGCTTGCCCATCTTCGCAACAAATCCATTGGGTTCATCTTTCAATTTCATTATTTACTGGCTGATTTCACGGCGTTGGACAACGTGATGCTGCCGGGGCTGAAACTCAGTGAATTAAATCATGAAGATCTTGAAGTGAAAGCGATGAATAAACTGGAGCTTTTGGGAATTGCAGATCAGGCACTGAAGAAGGTGAATCAGTTGTCAGGCGGCGAGCAGCAGCGGGTTTCCATTGCACGGGCACTCATCAATGAACCGCGCATCATTTTTTGTGATGAACCCACAGGAAACCTCGATTCAAAGAACGCCATGATCGTATTCGATATGCTGAAAAACCTGACACGTGAGTTTGATCAAACCATATTAATGGTAACCCACGACGATTCCTTCTCCTCAGCAACGGACCGACAGATACAACTTTTCGATGGTAAGATTATTGATAAACTGTGAGTGGAAACGAACGCCATTTTTAATAAACCCCAAAATGAAAATAAGCCACATAAATAAAAAAGAGATCCCAAAGGATGAAGAAGTAAAAGGTAGCGACATCAGGGAAGGTATATTTCATTTAATTAAGGCAGGCTTTCCCGACTTTAGCAGAGATGACTATATTACATTAGGTGAACTTAACCAATATAGACGTCTCTATCTTACTTCTTTAATAGTTCAAGAAAAAGGAGAATTGGCAGAAATTGAAAGAGATGTAATGGACGCCATTAAAAACAATTCTATTCTTTCTGAAAACATACAGGACGAAATAGAAGCAGAGCTCACTTTCGGACAAAGGCTTGCCGACAAAGTTGCAGCTTTTGGTGGAAGCTGGACTTTTATCACCACATTTTTTTCATTCATCTTAATTTGGATGATGATTAATATTTGGATATTAGCCACAAAACCCTTTGACCCTTTTCCATTTATATTGCTAAATCTAATTCTTTCATGTTTAGCAGCAATTCAAGCCCCTATTATTATGATGAGTCAAAACCGACAAGAACAAAAAGATCGGCAGAGGGGCGAACACGACTATCAGATTAATCTAAAAGCAGAACTTGAAATTAAGTTGTTAAGTGAAAAAATTGACCACTTGCTAGTTCATCAAAACAAAAAGCTTTTAGAAATCCAGGAAATTCAAACCGACTATTTGGAAGATCTAATGAAAGAAATTAAAAAAAAGAAATGATACTTGTATATCCCACACCAAAGTAAACCAAAGAAACTGTTCGCAAAGCAGAAAAATGATTAAAAATCGAATAGTACCTATCAAACAACGACAGCTACCACTTCTTTTTTGAATTCGGTGACCACATTAAACCCGGTGGAACCGGTAACAACCTGATGGACCTGCATATTGAGTTGATTCCGTAAAGTCCATCCCCACGCATCATTCCGGACTTGATCCGGCATCTCTTTACGTCGTTATAGGATTCGCTACTTCTCCTTCGTCCGTCAAAAAACCATTTTGACGTTTGTTAATTCCAAACCCCAACTAGTTTGAATAGTAAGTTGCTCATCTTGTAAATCCGGATAACGATATATAGAGGGATTAATGAATCCAATACTAAGATTTGTGTTGGTTTGCAGTCTAAGCAAGCCATTTACGTTTCTGCTTGATTGGTGATTATTAATTGAAGATACATATCGTGTATCACTCTCTCCGTATTCTCTAAGCAGGAAACCATCAATCAGGCCAAACCCGAATCCGGCCCAGGCTCCTGCCCCTGCCCCATACCGTAAACCATCAACGATTTCATCATCATCTCTTAACAATGCAATAGACATTCCCACAACCGCTCCGGTGGCTGCTCCTAAAAAGGTATCCATCATAATGATTGCACCCGTGTACCTGGTTCTTCGAAACGTTCCATATAAATATTCCGCTTCTCTGCCGGTATCATAAGCACCTACGGCCAAACCGGCCAATGTGCCAATACCTACTCCATATCGTAGGGGCAACGTATCCTCATCATTGTTCAATGCCATTTGAGCTCCCCCAAGCATGGCTCCGGTAGCTGTCCCGGCAAAAGTATTACCGGCAACGATCCTCAATGCCTGGGCTTCAGCCTGTGGTGGGTTCCATGTCAGACTCATGAACATTATTCCGACAATTAAAAGTGCAAACTTTTTAAGTAGATTTAAAAGAATTCGTCTCATGATCTATCTCCTGCTTATTTATTGATCTTGATGTTTATTTCTCTCTGTAATTTGATATACCTCTGAGTCTAAAAATGTTCCCGGTCACTTAGAGGTTGGGACGTTCTATGGGGGGATAATTATTGCATCTCGGGCAAGCTGCCCGAGACACTTTATGGACATCATTTTACGAAGACTATTTCATTAAGTACTCCAAAGAATATTTTCAGCAAAAAACTCCCCATTTCCCTCTATTTATTCGTAATTTACTTAGCTAGATAATGTCTTAAGCAAGTAACCTCTCTCTACATGCAAAAATTTCAACTCGAGCCGGCAGGTCAGTCCAAGCCTCAAAAAAAGAATTTTCTCAAGGGTCTAAACAAACAGCAGAAAAAAGCTGTCACCCATACCAGCGGTCCCTTGCTGATTATTGCAGGTGCCGGAAGTGGCAAAACAAGAGTACTTACCTACAGAATTGCGTACTTGCTGCAACAGCATAAAGCTGCTCCACAGGAAATACTGGCGCTGACGTTTACCAACAAGGCCGCCCGTGAAATGAAAGACCGGATTCGTAAGCTGATTGACGATCGGGCATCTAAACTTTGGATGGGAACCTTTCACTCCATTTTCTCGAAAATACTCCGCTTTGAAGCAGAGAAGATTGGATTCAATTCCGATTTTTCTATTTATGATACTACCGATTCCGAGGGTGCCATTAAACTCATTTTAGGTGAACTTAATTTTGATCCGAGAGAGATCAAACCAAGAACCATTCAGCGAATTATTAGTGACGCAAAAAATCAGCTGATAAGCCCGGCAGATTTCAAAGCCAATTTTAGCCGAAGTACGCTTGAAGATATTGCCGCACGGGTCTTCGAAGTGTATGATGTACGACTTCGGGCTGCAAATGCAATGGATTTTGATGATCTGCTGATCAAGCCTATTGAACTGTTTGAGAAGCATCCTGATATTTTGGAAAAGTACCAGGATCGGTTTAAGCACATTATGATTGATGAGTATCAGGATACCAATCACGCCCAGTATAAAGTGACTAAAATGCTGGCGAGTAAGTATCAGAATATCTGTGTGGTGGGTGATGATGCCCAGAGTATCTACTCGTTTCGGGGCGCAGACATCTCGAACATTCTTAATTTTAAGGGCGATTATGATGGTGCCGTGGAAGTACCGTTGGAGCAAAACTATCGGTCTACCAAGCATATTTTACAGTGCGCAGATTCCATCATCAAAAACAATAAAAAACAGCTTAAGAAAACGCTCTGGACTGATAATGATGAAGGGAATGCCATTGTTGTGCTGGAAAATTTTGATGAAAGGGATGAAGCCAATCGCGTGGTTCAGCATATCCAAAACCTGAAGCTTCGGGATGGATATAATAATAACGATTTCGCAATCCTCTATCGGACAAATTATCAGAGCAGGGTTTTTGAGGAGGCATTTCGCAGAAAGAATATCACGTATCAGCTGGTGGGTGGATTATCATTCTATCAGCGAAAAGAAATTAAGGATGTCCTCGCCTACTTAACACTTTTGGTTAACCCGGAAGATGAGCAGGCGTTGTTAAGGATAATCAACGAGCCCAGCCGCGGAATTGGAAAGAAAACACTGAATGATCTGCTGAGAAAGTCCCGCGATCAGAAACGGTCGGTGTGGAAAATCATTCAGGATGTGGAAGATTCGAACCTGTATAAACCTGCCATTGCGAGAATTGAGCAGTTCGTACATATGATCAATTCGCTCAGGGAGGAATTAGAATCGGGAGCTTCTCTTTTGGAAACCACCAAAAAAATGCTGGAGATGAGCGGCTATGTGAAAGCGCTGATTGAGGAAAACAGCACGCAATCCCTAACCCGACGTGATAACATTCTTGAACTTCAAAATGCCCTCTCCTATTACGAGAAGCACAATAAAAAAGTATCATTAAGTTCCTTTCTGCAGGAGATCAGCCTGATCACTGATACGGACAAATATGATGAAGAAAAACCCGCTGTTACGCTGATGACAGTTCACGGCTCCAAGGGACTGGAATTTCCGGTAGTCTTTATTGTGGGGCTCGAAGAAAAACTTTTCCCAATGGGTGGGCGTAACGGCGAAGAAGCTGATTTTGAAGAAGAACGAAGACTTTTTTACGTTGCGATTACCCGTGCTGAAAAACAATTATATTTCAGCTATGCAAAAATGCGGTATAAGTTTGGCGAAGAAAACCGACAAATGAGATCACGTTTTCTTGAAGAAGTGGATGCCGGAGTTGTACGTACAGAGACCGGAGCCACCATTCGTCAGCAAAAAGATCGCTTTAATGATATTGAAGAGGAACAATCTGACGATACTCAGATAGAATACGATTGGAAGCAGCCGGTAAATACAAAAAAACCATCGGCTTCGACCTATGAATATGAATACGATGATGATCCATTTAGCGTTGGTACGGTTGTAAATCATCCTGTATTCGGTCCGGGTAAAATTCTCCAGCGAGAAGGATCAGGCAAGGATACCAAAGTTGTCGTATTTTTTAAGCAGCGTGGACAAAAAACCCTGATGCTCAGGGCCGCGCGATTACAAGTTCTTTAATTTGTTAACATATTTGTGTTCTTAATTTGAAAATCAGGCTTTCACTTTTTTTATTTCTGGCAGTAATCCCTGCAATTTCATTTTCTCAGATTTCTCTCTCACCGGAAAATATGGGGCTTGGGGGCGGAGGCACGTCTTATAGTACCGGTTATGAAGCACTCTTTATCAACCCGGCAAATCTCCAGATAAGAGAACGCGATTATCGGGTCCAGTTTGGTATAGCTCAGGTTGGAGCACAGTTTACTTCCCCGCTTTTCATCTCTCATGAATTTAACCGCATGAATACCTTCGCCAGAGGTCTACGCGGGTTTAATCCGGGAGTGAATCAAATAACCAATGAACAACGTGCATCACTTATCAACAGAAACTATGGTGATGATGCATCAAGTGCTGAATTTTTATCACAGGGAGAAGTCTATTGGTTTGGTGTAAAATGGATTAGTGAGGAGAGAAGTTACGCTTTAGCTCTGCGCTCAAGATTTGCTAGCCGTTCCACCGTTGGACGTGGATTTTTTGCCCCCTCACCGGTAGAGGTTAACGGAAACCAAATTCTTGATAACTCTCTCAATCACAAATATCAGTCACTGCATGAACTATCATTCGGGTATTCTGATACGTTTGCTCTCCTGAGCGGTATTTTTCCCCGAATGGCTGAATTTATGATCGGTGTTGCGCCAAAAATAGTCGTATCCGGTGCATCTGTTACCGTCGATCATATTGATCGATTTGAAAGGCAAACAGATGGACAAATATGGACCCGCACAACCGGTTTTTCTCACCAAAGCAGCGGTGCACACAGTGTGGCAGCTGAAGACTTCATGAATCGTGGCTTTGCAGACGGCGAAACGGGAAATGCATTCAACAATAATAATCTGTTCCGTCCCACCGGTATTGGAATGGGAATTGATTTTGGACTCACCTATCTCATTACATTTGGGGATGATTTCTCTCAAATCAGGAGAACAGACGAAACTACTGACAAATCACTACGATTAAGTATTTCAATTACAGATCTTGGCGCCATACATTATTTTGATGACCCTCTGTATGTTTCCGTTGCCCGGGAAGAACAAGACACTTTTCTGCGTGATAATGTATCTGATTCCTATTTTTCAGGCACACCCGGTGAATACCTCTTTTTTCTTGATCAGGACGAAAACCACCCCCTCCGTTCAGTAGAAAGCCGAAGTCGGGGAGTGTATCAAAAAATACTTCCAACTGCTTTTAATGCAGGAACATTGTTTCAAATAAATAGAATAAAATTAATGGGTGACTTCCGTTTAGGTTTAAACGATGATGCTTTTATAACACCAAAATTTGCAAGTTATCTTGGAATGGAATTGCGGCCTTTATCCTTTCTACCTTTGAGAGCAGGTGTAAGGATGTCCTCCGATTCAATGGATTATTTTACCTTAGGAGCCGGAGTTAACACTAAATATTTTGACCTTAATTCAGGAGTGAAGTTACGAACGGATACAAATGATGCACCCATTGAAATATCAGCAGCCTCATTTGTAGCCCTCAGATTTTATATTCCTTAAATTAGCCTGACCAACTGTCATATACCAATCAGCATAATGCAATTTGGCAGAACACATCGGCAACTTATGACGTTATGGTAGCAGAGGTTTTTTTGGCTTCCTGTTTGCAGTAATAGTACTAAATAGTTTAAAAAATTTAACAACAGATAATACATGTTTGATCAACGATTTAAGATTCAGACCGCATTTGACGATCAAAATGATGGATTTGATGATTTTGAACAAGCGATTCCATTAATGAGTGAAGAAGAAGAGCGTGAATTAACGGAAGCAGAAATTCCTGACAACCTCCCTATTCTCCCTCTCAAAAACACCGTTTTATTTCCCGGTGTGGTCGTTCCAATTACCGTAGGACGAGATCGTTCTCTCTCTTTGGTAAAAGAGGCGTACGAAAATGACAAAATTATTGGAGTTGTAGCTCAGAAGGATGAATCAATTGAAAATCCCACGAAGGATGATCTTTATAAGTTCGGGACCGTTGCGCAAATCCTTAAACTTATCAAAATGCCGGATGGCAGCAAGAGCATCGTTATCCAGGGAAAGAGTATTTTTGAAGTTCAAAATTTCACTGAAGATTCTCCATACTTTAAAGCCAGTGTTGAACCATTTAAACAAGATATGGACATCGCCGGTGTTGAACTGGACGCCTCAATCCGCTCTATTAAAGAGACTGCAAGTAAGATTGTAAACCTGTCGCCCAATATTCCATCTGAGGCTTCAATTGCGATTAACAATATTTCTAGCCCTTCATTTTTACTCAATTTTATTTCATCAAACCTGCAGGTATCGTTAGCGAATAAGCAGGAATTGCTCGAAATCAGAAAATTTTCGGAACGCCTTGATAAAGTGATGGGCTATCTGAACAAAGAATTGCAGGTACTGAATCTGAGCGAAGAAATTCGTACAAAGGTGAAGTCAGATATCGACGATCAGCAGCGAGATTTTTATTTGCGCCAGCAGATGAAGGCGATCCAGGAAGCGTTGGGCGAAGACAGCGAACAACAGGATGTTGTTAAGCTTCGAGAGCGCCTCGCCAAAAAGAAAGGCCTACCTGAAGAAGCCAAAAAGACCGCAGAAAAAGAGCTTCAGCGATTGGAAATGACACCCAATTCATCACCTAATTACGGGATTATTCACGGATATATTGAATGGATTCTGGATCTTCCATGGGGAGAAACATCTGAAGATAAACTTGACCTTAAACGAGCCAGAAAAATACTGGATGAAGATCATTATGGCCTTGAAAAGGTAAAAAAACGGATTATTGAATATCTAGCCGTTTTGAAACTGAAGAAAGATATGAAGGCACCCATTCTCTGTTTTTACGGACCTCCCGGTGTCGGTAAAACTTCTCTCGGAAAGTCTATTGCCAGATCATTAAACCGTGAATTTGAACGGTTTAGTTTGGGTGGAATACATGATGAAGCAGAAATTCGTGGTCACCGAAGAACATATATCGGAGCCCTGCCCGGACGTATTCTTCGTGCAATGAAGAAAGCTGAAAAAGCAAATCCGGTAATGATGCTTGACGAAATTGATAAGGTAGGTTCTGATTTCCGTGGAGACCCCACATCAGCCCTTCTTGAAGTGCTCGATCCCGAGCAGAACAACTCCTTTATCGACAACTATCTGGAATTGGACTACGACCTTTCTAAAGTGATGTTTATTGCTACAGCAAACTCTCTGGACACTATCCCAGCACCTTTGCGTGACAGAATGGAGATTATCAACATCAGCGGATACACGCTTGAAGAAAAGGTTGAGATTGCCAGAAAATATCTGATTCCAAAACAGATTGAAGAGAATGGTCTGACCAAAAAGCAGATTAAAATCTCTAAAGCTGCATTGGAGCGAATTGTTGATCAATACACTCGTGAGTCAGGAGTACGGAACCTGGAGCGACAAGTCGGATCTGTCTGCCGTAATATCGCAGCACGGATTGCCGGAGATGAAATTGAAAAAATGAGTGTCGGTGTAAACGACATTCAAGACATTTTAGGCAAACGTAAGTTTTTCTCTGATGTGGCCGAGCGGACAACTGTTCCCGGTGTATCAACAGGATTGGCATGGACCCAATATGGAGGAGACATTCTCTTTATTGAGGCTAGTGTTTCGAAAGGAACCGGAAAACTGCACATTACAGGCCAGCTTGGCGATGTGATGAAAGAGTCTGCAATGCTTGCTATCAGTTATCTGAGAGCCCGTTACGAGGAGCTTGGAATTCCTGAAGAGGCCTTCAAATATTGGGACCTTCATATTCATGTTCCGCAGGGCGCCGTTCCCAAGGACGGGCCATCTGCAGGAATATCTCTGATGTCGGCCATTGCATCCATTTTTACTCAGCGAAAAGTAAAAGGAACCCTGGCCATGACAGGTGAGATTACGCTTCGCGGGTTGGTATTGCCCGTTGGCGGCATCAAAGAAAAAGTACTGGCTGCAAAACGAGCAGGAATCGAGAAAGTGCTTCTCCCTCAAAAAAATGAAAAGGATGTTTCAGAAATCGAGGAGGAAGTAATCGGTGATCTACAGATTGAATATCTTGACCGAATGGAACCTCTGCTGGATATTGTTTTGGAAAAAGATCCCGTACAGGATCCTAAAATATTCTTCCATGTTCCTGAAAACCAAAAAGACGGAAAAAGCAACTCTATTGATGACAGCGATGCCAGAAAAGAGATTGCCGTAATGGATTAATTCCCCAACTAGTTACCAAAAAGCCATGTTGATTTATTTCAGCATGGCTTTTTTTTTGCTTATCCCCCCTCATTTGGATGGCGCAAGTATTACGCATAAGATGGCGCAAGAATTTTCTTGTGCTGGTGTTTTTCCAGTCCCGAATCCATTCCGGAGCCCCACACTAGATGGCGCAAGTATCCACTTGTGCCTCACGTCAACGTATTTCCATAGATGGCGCAAGTATCCACCTGTGCCTCTCCTCGCACAGGATGGCGCAAGCGTCCCGCTTGTGCCCCCTTCTTGAAGAACCCACCAAGGGTTCAAAACCCTTGGTGGGTTTCAATAAATAATCTATCAAAACTAACTATTTACACCACATCACAAAAAGCTGTACATTTTAAATATGTCAAAAAATGGAAAAGTCATACAATCAACCGGAAAGTGGTATAAAGTATCGATCGGCGATGATATCGTCGACTGTCGCATACCCGGTAAGTTTCGTCTAAAAAAAGAACAGGTGACAAATCCTGTTGCTGTTGGTGATAACGTGCTTGTAGATGTTGCCGATGATGGAATGGGAATGATTGAAGAAATTGAAGAGAGAGAAAATTACATCCCCCGAAAAGCTACCCATGGTCGCAGAGGAGAGCAAATTCTTGTTTCCAATGTTGATATGGCTTGGGTAGTCCAGTCGATTCGTCAGCCAAAAATCAGACAGGGGTTCATCGACAGGTTTTTAGTAGGCTGCGAAGCGTATCAAATTCCGGTGGGGATTGTGATCAATAAAATGGACCTGGCTGAACCAAACGATCTCGAATATCTGGAAGTTTTGGAAGATGTGTATGAAGAGATTGGTTATCCACTCATCGCCTGCTCCATACATGATGAAACATCACTGGAGTTGCTAAAAAAAGAACTTAATGGCAAAACATCCGTTTTTATCGGCCCCTCCGGTGTGGGGAAATCAAGCTTGATTAATGCTATCCGGCCTGATTTAGAACTCTCTGTTGGCGAAGTATCTGCCTCCTCAAACAAAGGGAAACACACAACTACGTTTGCTCAGCTGATTCCACTCCCCGAAAGTGGCTTCATTGTTGATACGCCGGGAATTAGGGAGTTTGGTTTGGTCAGTATCGGACAATCAGAACTATCACTTTTTTTTCCTGAAATGGCCAAATATCGTGAAGAGTGTAAATTTTATAACTGTACCCATTCCCATGAACCCGGTTGCGGAGTGATTTCCGCCTATGAAAATGGACTGATTGATCCGGAAAGGTACAACTCCTATTTGAATATGCTGGAATCGATTGAATAAATGTTCTTAAAATGAACGGTTTGATATTTCATTGAAATTTTGGAATTTGTTGGCAGCTCTAATTACAACTAATGTCCATATTATGAAACGACTGTTACTGCTATTGCCTCTATGCTTTCTTTTTTTAGTGCCCACCGAAAAAGCTCATTCTCAATTTGGCGACCTTGGTGAGATGTTACGAGCCGGAGTTGATGATTCAAATCTTCTTCTGGAAAGTTATTTACGTCCCTATTCTGCCGGATTTGGCGCAGATCTAAACAGTGGATGGAATAATTCAGCGCGTCCATACCGCACATTAGGATTTGATTTAAGATTAAGTGTTGCTACTTCCTTTGTCCCTGTTTCTGATGAAATATTTAATGTAAATGACCTTACGTTTTCCCAGCTTGAAGTACTGGAAGGGAATTCCACCCCTACTATTGCAGGACCTGATAATGTTAACCGGGCACGGCTTGGGCAAACATTCATGAATCCTCAAAGCGGGAATGAGGAGGAATTATATGCATTTGATATGCCTGAAGGTACGGGGTTTCCCTATGTACCGGCCCCAATGGTGCAGTTAACCGTAGGTATTCCATACAACACTGATGTTTCTCTCAGGGCAGTTCCTTCTTTCGATATTCCCAATGTGGATGGAAGCATTAATTTATTTGGAGTGGGTGTAAAGCATGGTTTAAACCAGTGGATTCCAGGCGGAGCGTTGCTTCCGGTTGATATTTCTGCTCAAGTCGGGTACACACAACTAAACATGAATGTAGATGTGGATGTTCAACCACAAGTAGATGGTGATACACGTAATGATTTTAACGATTCAAACTGGAATAATCAGAATATTGAACTGAAATCCTCCGGTTACGTTTTTAATGTACTTGTCGGTAAAAGCCTTCCTTTGTTGACCGTATATGGTGGAGTTGGCATGCAATCATCAAATATGATTATTAAAACCGGTGGCGCCTACCCAATAACTGTTGCCAACGAAGAGTATGATGGCCAAAGCGACACCCGGACCAAAGCTATCGAAGAAATTGTTGACCCTATTGACCTCGATATTGAAGGTGAAAACAATCTGCAGGCATTAGCCGGGTTTAGAGTTCGATTGGGCTTTATCGCCGTTTCAGGCTCCTATACCCTTTCTAAATATCCTGTTGCTAATGTTGGAGTTGGAATCAGCTTTAGATAAACAAAAGTCCCCCTTAACAAAGGGGGAAACAGGGGGATGTTTATAAAGATGATTCCCTTGCTAGATGAGACTTCCTACTTTACGAATACAAAAAAGGCCGTCCCGATCAGGATGGCCTTTTTTATATATGTTAACTCCTTCATGCATCTTCGCATAAAATGGCGCAAGTATTTACTTGTGACCAATATCAACGCTTATCAAACTACTAATACATCACATATTAGATAAATTAGAGAGTTAGAAGGGAATTCAAGATTAAAGATTTAAAATTTTAAGATTGTCCCTTTAGCGTGGTTCAATTGTTAGAAAGTTTATTATTTACTTTCGTGCATCTTCGCACAAAATGGCGCAAGTATTTACTTGTGCCCAATATCAACGCTTACTATGCTACACTGATTACGTCAGAGATGCCACGGGGACACGATGACGCGAAGGTTCACGATTCAGACAGTTAATTGAATTAATGTGCCTCCAGCCAGTTATCAGCCAATCCCATTTCCACTTCAAGGGGTACATCCAGCTTGAACGCACTCTCCATCATTTGCTTAATCTTTGCCGGCAATTCATCCCGCTCATCATCATGAATTTCAAAGATCAATTCATCATGAACCTGAAGCAGCATTCGGGACTTCCAGTTCTCTTCAATCAGCATATTATGAATATTGATCATCGCCAGCTTAATAATGTCAGCCGCTGTTCCCTGAATAGGCATATTAATGGCTGTCCGCTCTGCAAAACCACGAATATTCCAGTTTTTGGAATTGATGTCCGGAATATAGCGCCGACGGCCCATTAACGTTGACACAAAGCCTCGCTCCTTCGTTTCTTTGATAGTTTCATCAATATAGGCCTGAATTCCGGGGAAACGGTCAAAGTACTGGTCAATCATATCCTTACCCTCACTGTTGCTGATCCCCAATCGAGAAGCCAGCCCATACGCGCTCACTCCGTAAGGAATTCCAAAGTTAACTTCCTTGGCTTTCCTTCGCTGATCGGCCGACACTTCATCCAGTGTATCCAGACCAAACACTTCTTTCGCGGTTCTGGCGTGAATATCCTCCCCCTCACGAAACGCACGAATCATATTTTCATCTCCGGAAATAGATGCTATAACCCGAAGTTCTACCTGTGAATAATCAGCGGCAAGCATCTTAAATCCATCAGCGGGCACAAATGCCTTTCGTATTTCCCGACCTCGTTTTGTCCTGATTGGAATATTTTGCAGGTTAGGATTTGATGATGACAATCTACCGGTAGCTGCTACGGTTTGATTAAAATCTGTATGAATTCTGCCGGTCTTCTCATTTACCAGTTTTGGAAGAGCATCCACATAGGTAGAACGTAACTTATTCAAACTACGATAATCAAGCACCAGTGCCGGAACCTCATACTCTACCGCCAATTTCGATAATACGCTTTCAGAGGTTGAGTACTGTCCCGTCTTTGTTTTTTTCCCTGCTGGAATGTCCATTTTATTAAATAGAACATCACCAAGCTGTTGAGGTGAATTGAGATTAAATTCCGTTCCTGTTTTTTCAAAAATCTTCTTTTCGAACTCTATAAGATCTTTGGTCAGTTCTTTGGAAAATTCCTCAAGCATATTTACATCAATCTTCACTCCCTCCTTTTCCATTTTTGCCAAAACTCTAATTAACGGAAACTCGAGGTTTTGAGAGATCTCAATCAGTTCGTCCTCTATCAATTTCTCTTTTAACACATGATAAAGTTTAAGCGTGATATCAGCATCTTCGCATGCATAATCAGAAATTTTCTCGAAAGGAATCTGGTCCATCGTTTTTTGCTTTTTTCCTTTCCCGATCAGCGACTCAATAGAAACCGGTTCGTAATCCAGGTAGTTTTTAGCCAATGCATTCATGCTTAATCTCTGATTCGCATCCACCAAATATCCAGCCACCATCGTATCAAAAACTGGCCCATTAACTTCAAATCCGGCATTCTTCAATACTAGTTCATCAAACTTATAGTTTTGAGCAATCTTTAAACTTTCATCATTAACAAAAAGCGGGTTGAGAAGCTCCTTCACTTTATCCTCACCCAAAGCCCCTTCAACATTCACAGGAATATACCAGGCAAAACCGGGTTTCGCTGAAAGTGAAATTCCAACCAGCATTGCCGTTACAGGATCAGAGCTGTTGGTTTCCGTATCAAAACAGAGTTCTTTAGCATTCTGAAGCTGTTTTACCACCTCTTTTATTTCACTTTCTTTAGCAGCAAGGCGATATTGAACTGCATCTGTATCAAATCGTTTGTGTTGGTCTTTTTCTTCCTCAACCAAATCCCCGCCAAAGAGCGTACCCTGACCTCCCGGTTCCTCACCCAAATATTTTCGGGTCAGCGTTTTAAACTCCATTCGCTTGAAAAACAGACCCAGCTCTTTCTTGTCAGGCCCTTTCCATTCTAAATCTTCCCAGTCCTGAACATCAGGTACGTCTGTCTTTATCGTAACCATCTCCTTGGCGTGCAGAGCCTGCTCCTTAAAGTTAGTAAGCCCTTCCCTTGCACGTTTGGCTTTCATGTCCGGAGCAGCCTCAATTGCCTTTTCAAGAGAACCGTATTTATTGACCAGTTTCGGCGCTCCTTTCTTTCCAATTCCTGGAACACCGGGAATATTATCCGATGCATCTCCGATCATGGCAAGCACATCTATCACCTGATGCGGATAGACCCCAAAATATTCCTTCACCGCTTCACGATCTATAATTAAAAAACCACCATTCTGATTGTCCGGTTTAATCATCGTTACGTGATCCTTCACAAGCTGCATAAAATCCTTATCGGGTGTCACCAGGTATGCATTTACATCTTCTTCGAGTGCATGGTAGGCGATTGTGCCGATAATATCATCCGCTTCGTATCCGTCCTTTTCGATATTGGCGATGCCAAATTTTTCCACCATCTCTTTTATAAGTGGTATCCCGACTTTCAGTTCTTCAGGCTGTGGAGGACGATTCGCTTTGTAGTCTTCATCTTTTTCATGGCGGAACGTTGGCGCATGCGTATCCCACGCAACGGCAATATTCGTGGGTTTCTCCTCTTCCAAAAGCTTCACCAATGTATTGGCAAAACCAAGGATTGGACCTGTTGCCACACCTTCAGAATTTTTTAGCCGGCTGTTGATAAATGCGAAATGGGCTCTGTAAGCGAGGGCCATTCCATCCAGGAGATAGAGCTTTTTTTTAGACATCGTTAAAGTAAATTCAAAATATTAATATTAAAGAATCTTCAAGCGTTCTGTAGAAAAATTTAATTAACCGCTAATCACGATTAAAACGTAAGGAATTATACGCTTTCGGTTTCCTTCTTTTTTACTAATTCCGGTAGAAGTACCGCAACAAAAATTGTGAATCATTTTATATATTAACGGAATAATAAAGTTCATCATTCTTAGGTTCATGTTACTACAGATAGTTTCATAAATTACTGTTGCAAAACGTTTTACAGTAGTAAAGCAATAGCAATTCTCCTTAAAAATATTCCATGGCGTTCCCAAAATCTATATTGGTTCCAACTGATTTTTTACCGAAATCTGAAAGTGCTATCCGCTACGCCTGTGAAATAGCACAGTATACCGGTGCAGAGATCCACTTTTTGCACGTTATCCAGGAACCCTATGAATTTGCAACCCGGGCTGAAGAATTTCTTCCCACCATCAAAAGAGAACGGGCAGAAAAGCTTGAAGAATTAATCAACAATCTTCATTCTGTTGACGATTTTCGATCCACAAAAATGACCGGACTCGTTGAAGAAGGCAATATTCAGCTTACTATTCAGCGTATTGCCAAAGAGTATAAACACAATATGATAGTTATTGCCCTTGGTGGCGAACCGGACCTCAAAAAAGTAATGTACGGCAGTATCACTAATAATATTCTGATTGAAAGTACCGTTCCGGTTTTAGCGATTTCAAAAAAGATCGATTACAGAACGCCCAATCATTTGGTTTTTGCAACGGACCTCCGGGATGGCGATATCAAACCGATAAAACGCATGAAGCGGTTCGCAATTGATATCGGGGTGGATTTAAAAATCATTCATATTGTACCTGATAAAATTCAGGCGGATCATGAAGTCATTAAAAAATTCAATGCAAAAATACAGGGCAGTCTAAAAGCCGAAGACATTGCTGTAGAACTCCATGAAGCTCCTACTTTTGATGAGGGTATTACCCGGTTTGTGAGAAATAACAAATACACCATTTTGGTAATGACCCGTTACAAACGGCGATTTTTCGAATGGCTGTTTTCCAATAGCAGAGTTCGAAATATCGCGCAGATTGCATCCGTCCCCCTGCTCATGATTCCCCACAAGGAAAAATAACCGCACAAGATGGCGCAAGGGTCTCCCTTGTGCCTGCGCCTCACAGGCAGCTGGAGCTGCCACTCTTCGTCACACAGCAGAGCTGCGTAACGAGATGAAACTACGCACAGGATGGCGCAAGTATTCACTTGTGCCCCTAATCGTGGATGGTAGTCCCGCACAAGATGGTGCAGGGGTCCCGCACAGGATGGCGCAAGAATCCTCTTGTGCCTCACGTCACGACTTATTTTTTCGCACAGGATGCCGAAAGGGTCTCCCTTGTGCCCGCCTCACAGAC
>PWFZ01000121.1 GCA_003555185.1 Balneolaceae bacterium
AGAGGAAGGACGAAAACATCCTACCATAAGAGGATTGAGAATCGGGAAAGAACAGCCTGAGCGAAAAAAATCGGAGCCGTTTGATGCAGATACAGAATGGGATAAAGACGGACAGTATTTCCATTACCATACGCGCTGGATCCATGCGCTTCTGCAGGCTGCTGATTATCTGGAAAGTAAGGAGTTAATAAAGTACGCCGCCGAATTAAGTCTTGCAGGCAGACACTTTCTGCAAAAAACAGAGGGCCGGCTGCACCTTTACTGGAAAATGAGTGTTACCCTCAGCTATCCCCAGGTTTTATCTATGGGGGCACATGATTCGCTGGATGGGTATCTGGCGGCTCTTGAATGCGAAATGATGTCATCAAATGAATATGATTTCACCGATTATCTTAAGAGCCTTGAAAAAATTTGCGACGGAAAAAGTTGGCAAACGGTCGATCCACTAGGTTTGGGCGGGCTTTTTCTGAATACAGTTCGCTCTTCTAAACTCGACAACAAAATTCTACCAAAATCTGTAAAGCCACAAGCATTATTAAAGGATGCCCTAAGAGGGTTAGCTCAATTTGAAAAGCTGATAAAACCTACCTCATCTGCTAAATTCCGGCTTGCTTTCAGAGAGTGTGGATTGTCGCTGGGCCTGCGGGTAATAGACAGCTATCGCGAAACCCTTGTTGAAAGCGGCCTCGACATTAACGGCCTTGATAAAAGCCTGAGTCTTGCTGGAGACATTGAGGATTTTTGGACTCAGCGTAAAAACAGAGATTATTCCAGTTACCGGGATCATCTGAATATTAATCATGTAAGCCTGGCTTCTTCCCTTCTCGCAAGAGTGGAGCCGGCATTTTTCAGTACACCTTTATTTGCATCAAACAGTAAATCAACGAGTATGTGAAAACTGGTTCAGAGAGGTCGACTTTCTTTTTCGTAATTTCATATACCTCATATTTTAAAAAAAAATTATTTTTCTTTTTCGTTGATTTCTGCAGCTACGGTAATGAGTAAACTCGGAAAAGAAGCTTATACTTTTGAAGGCCATAGACACTTACGGAGGCGGCATGGAAGGCTGGCCCGGGCATGACCCCTTTGACGTAATAAATATTTCTGCAGGCACCCAGGATTCCGAAAGACCTGAAAGAGCAGGATTGAAATACAACGTTTGTGCACAAAGAAGATGGTATATTCTATTCATAATGAAAAAATCTACGTAAACATTGTAGCATAGTATATTGCACAAATCCACGAAGGTTCTATTACTCAGCAAAATTCAACTACTTGTTAATAGATCGAAATGAAACCAATCAGTACGCAGGACAACCCAATCTTATCGCCTTCTCTACTTGCCGACCTTAAACAGCATGGAAGCATAAAAGAGCTTGAAGAGGGGGATCTGTTATTTCGGGAACACAGCTCAATCCACAGCGTGCCCGTTGTATTGGAGGGAAGCATCAAAATTTATCAAACCGACGATGATTATCGAGAGATGCTACTCTATTATCTTAAAGAGGGAGAGACGTGCATCATGTCGATCCTCGATGGGTTATACAATGAGGACAGTAAAATAAAAGCCATTGCCCACGAAAAAACCCGGGTACTGCTAATTCCCGTTCACAAACTCGGAGTACTAACCAAAAACTACCCGCAATGGGTCGATTATATTTTCCGTGCCTATCACCTGCGGTTTAGAGAACTACTGGATGTGGTTAATGCCGTGGCTTTTAAAAAAATGGATGATCGCCTGATGAACTTTTTAGCGCAAAAAGCAGAACTTTTGGGATCAAAATCGCTGGAAATCACTCACGATGAACTAGCCCGGGAGCTGGGTACAGCACGCGTTGTGATATCACGTCTGCTGAAAAAGATGGAAACGGATAATCTTGTTGAGCTGGCACGAAACAAAATCACCCTTCTGTAACAAATGTAACGGAGTGTTGTTAACAAGGTATATATCTTTATATCGAAACAATAAATAACAATTATTAACCGATACATCACCAAACTTAAAACCGATATGCTTAAAGGAATTAAAGAGCAGCTTTTTACCAACTGGCACCCGATGAGATGGGTTGCCCTGATTTTTGGAGTAGGATTATTTTATAACTGGCTGGTAAATACCGCACCCGTTTCGGGATTTCTAGCCCTCTTTTTTCTATACCAGGCAATTACCAACACCGGTTGCTTTGCCGGCCAATGTGCCACTCCTGCTTATCAAGGTGTGGATGACACCGAAGCTGCCCAAAGTGTAGAGTTTGAAGAGATCAAAAACGAAGAGCGATGAGCACAGATATCAAACAACAATCATTTTCAGAAATTATTAATGGAGACACTCCCGTACTGGTAGATTTTTATGCCGACTGGTGTGGTCCATGCAGAATGGTACCGCCAATTTTAAAAGAGCTGAAAAGCCGTATGGGAGATGCCATTCACATCATTAAAATCGATACGGAGAAAAATCCGGATGTAGCCATAAGGTATCAGGTTCGAGGAATTCCAAACTTCATCCTCTTTAAAGACGGAAAGGTACTTTGGCAACAGGCCGGCGTGGTTCAGGCACCACAACTGGAGCAAATCATCACCCAAAAACTACAAGAATATGACAACTCCTGACCAACATACCTACGACCTTACCGTAACGTGGAATGAAGGGCGTATCGGCACGATGAGCTCAAACAAACTTGATGATTCCATAAAAGTAGCAACCCCTCCCGAATTCCCCGGTGGCGTTGATGGAATTTGGTCTCCCGAACACCTTTTTGTAGCATCGGTAAGCAGCTGTTTTATGACATCTTTTACAGCAGTGGCCGGGTACTCAAAACTTGACTTCTCCGACCTCCGGATTATAAGTATAGGTACGATGAGTAAAGAAAACGGAAAGTTTGTCATGAGCAAAATACTGTTAAAACCTGTTTTAACCATCGAAGATGAAGCCAAGGAGAAAAAAGCGTACAGACTTCTCGAAAAAGCAGAAGAGATCTGCCTGATTACGCGGTCTATCAAATCAGACGTAGTGTGCGAACCGGAAGTGAAAGTTTCTGTTCAGGTGTGATTTCACGCCAAACCACACAGCGACCTCTCCCTTCAAACCACTCATAAAAAGTAATTTGCCATGAAATTTGAGACAAAAGCCATTCACGAAGGACTCTCCATCGGCAATTCATCCAAAGCGATTATTCCGCCTATTTCGCCGAGTACTATTTATGAAATTGGTGAACAAGGCCGCAGTGATGAGGATCTGCACTACACGCGCCTGGGAAATCCAAACCGGTTGCAATTCGAACATCTTATTGCCACGCTTGAAGGCGGTGAAGCCGCAGCAGCATTTTCATCAGGAATTGCGGCCGGGATGGCGGTTCTACAATCTCTTCATCCGGGCGATCACATCATTATTCCGGAAGACGTGTATGCCGGCAATCGGAAAATGGTAAAAAAAATCATGAACGGCTGGGGACTTGAGTCAGGTTTTATCGACATGAACGATATTGAGAACATTAAAAATCACATCCGTCCCAACACAAAACTGATTTGGATTGAAACTCCATCAAATCCGCTTATGCGCATTACGGATATCAGTTCGGTGACAGAACTTGCCAAAGAGCACGGCATCAGAACTGTGGCTGATAACACCTGGCCTACACCTGTAAATCAGCTACCACTTGAAATGGGTGTAGACATCGTATTGCACTCCACATCAAAATATTTTGGAGGACACAGCGATATTCTTGGAGGAGCACTGGTTGCGAAAAAAGATGATGAATGGTTTGAGAGAATTAAGCTGATTCAAAAAATGGGTGGTGCTGTTCCTTCACCACAGGATTGCTGGATGTTGAGCCGAAGTACCCGGACGCTTGCTTATCGAATGCG
>PWFZ01000101.1 GCA_003555185.1 Balneolaceae bacterium
CAATGATATAAGCCCTGAATGTGCCAATATTAGTAAGCCAGCGCCCATTGGTTATGGTTGATGAACTGGACTGTAAATTTTTAGAATTGTATGCATGTACACCGTCCATTTTCTCCTCTATATATTCTTGCAGTAAATGAGAGGTACTCAGCCGTTCAATCTCTATTTCTTTTAAAAACCGAATGCTGGAAATGTCAATATAAATAGAACGCATGATCCGCCGCCCACCTGATTCCTGCATTCCGCGCCAATTTCGAAAACTATGCTCTAAAAATTTGTGTGTTGGTATTACTGTGATCGTTTTGTCCCAGTTTTGAACGCGAACGGTATTCAGCGCAATATCAATTACGTCTCCATCAGCATTAAACTGCGGCATTTCAATCCAGTCTCCTACCCTGATTAAGTCGTTATTGGTCAGCTGTACACTGGCAACCAGCGAAAGGAGTGTGTCACGAAAAAGCAGAAGTATAATCGCTGTAATTGCACCTAATCCACTCAGAAAATACCAGGGAGATTTATCTGCCAAACTGGAAATCACAAAGAACCCGGCCAAAACGTATATAATTACTTTTCCAAGCTGGATGTACGTTTTAATTGGAGTTTGCGTGGAGTCCGCCTTCATCAAATAGAGAGAGTGAACAGAAGAAAGAAACGCATCAAAAACTCTTGCACTAACCAGAATCATCGTTGCAGCGGTAATCCGGGTAATAAAACCTGTAAGCTCTGCATGAAACTGGGGAATTAATTCAACTCCATTGTAAATGATAATCAAGGGCACTATAAACAGCGCTCGCTGTGGCAACTTGTGCCTTAGGAGTATAGCGTACCATTCTGTAGCCGTTTTTTCATCCAGTTTGTGCAGCAGTCGAATAATCCAACCACGGATAACGAAGTGAACAATTCCGGCTATGAGAAAAATCAACGCCATCCCAAGAGCTGCTTCTGCATACTCAGTCTGCATCTCTTGTGGTAAAAACTCTACTAAATTCCGTAAAAAATCTGACTGCAGGAAAAGATAAAAGAGCGAAGAAATCATTTAATTAGATTTGGTGTGCAAATTGTAAACAGTGCAAAGGTAATCAGAAATTGAGAAGATAATAACTGAAGGCAGGATTAGATGATATCAATTAAGAAAATTAAGATATGAATTCAATATTCTCACGTACTAAAAAGTTTTTTAGTAGATTTTCTTTGAGAGTTTAAAAAGAGTGTTGGCCTTGTGATTCTATTCTTTAGATGGGCTTTTGTTTGAATCAACTCCTACTAATATACAGCTGCCCACCCCTCCTTAACAAATCTTTTTTATTCCATCTACTTAATGTATAAGTAATATAAAGTAATAATATTTCAATATACTTCTTTAGTACCTTTATTACTTAACCAATAATCTTCTCCGGGCGCACTAAAAGGTAATTAGAACTCCAGAAATGACTGATCGCTTTTTTTGCTATTTTCATCAATCCTTAATGTTGATGAAAACACCAACCACTTTATGAAAACACCGATCACTATTTTTATCAGTGCTGTTTTTTTAACCCTTTTCTCTTTTTCTTCAACTGTTTCGGCTCAGGACCTGTATTTCCCGGATCAGAAATGGGAAACCAAAGATGCCACAGAGCTAGGCTTTGACTCGAACACTCTGAAACAAGCTGTGGATTTCGCATTGAAAAATGAAAACAGCGTAGAACGAGATCTTCGAATTGCAATCTTAAAAGCGTTCAGTCGTGAACCGTATCACGAGCTTTCCGGAGAAACAAGAGAACGTGGCGGACCCGCGGGCTTAATTATAAAGGATGGATACATCGCCGCAAGCTGGGGTGATGTGGATCGGGTTGATATGACTTTCAGCGTTACAAAAAGCTACCTTTCAACCGTAGCCGGGCTGGCGTGGGACCGCGGACTAATCCAGTCCGTTGATGATAATCTTACAAGTTACGTTTGGGATCGTACTTTCGACGGCGAACATAATTCCAAAGTAACCTGGGAGCATCTTCTCAATCAATCATCCGACTGGTCCGGTACACTTTTTGGATTAGAGGACTGGGCAGACAGACCACCGCGAGAAGGTGGAATTGACGACTGGAGAATGCGCGAACTACGCGAACCGGGAACTCACTATGAATACAATGACGTTCGGGTAAATGTACTTGCTTACTCATTATTACAGGTGTGGCGGGAATCACTTCCCAAGGTTTTAAAAAACGAGATAATGGACCCAATCGGTGCTTCCACAACCTGGAGATGGATTGGCTATGATGATTCCTGGACTGAGATCGATGGAGTGAAAGTACAATCAGTAAGCGGCGGCGGACATCATGGCGGCGGCATGTTTATCAACACTTTGGATCAGGCCCGATTTGGACTCCTGTTTGCAAGGCAGGGAAACTGGAATGGAGAGCAGCTAATTTCCGGGGAATGGATCCATAAAGCCAAAGCTCCATCCGAACCTAACGCCAATTATGGTTATATGTGGTGGACACTAAAAGGAGATGCCGACTGGGGTCAGGTACCTGACCATGTCTATTATGCAGCAGGATTCGGGGGAAACTTTATCATTGTTGATGAAGAAAATGATCTTGTAATCATCACCCGTTGGCTCGATACATCCATGCTTGAAGAATTTACCGAAAAAGTTTACGACGCATTTAGACTCTAAACATTTGAGAGTAAATAAATTAAAGCGCACAGATAATTTATTTACCTCACTTTTATCTGACACGTGAAAATATCGTGTTATTTTTGTATCTCTATGCAAGTGAACTTCTTATCATTTATTCATTACAGATACAATTATGGAAAACCGTATTCGCTCAGTTATTACAGGCACCGGCTCTTTTATTCCTGATAATACAATCCCCAACGGAGATTTTTTAGAGCATACTTTTCTGGAAAGTAACGGCAAATCATTTGAGAAGAGTAATGAAGAGATAATTGCAAAATTTCAGGAAATCACCGGTATTGAAGAACGTCGATATGCCGATGATAACATGGTAGCTTCAGATCTGGGGGCAATAGCGGCGGAACGGGCGCTTGAATCTTCCGGACTTGATCCCGAGAAACTCGACTACATAATAATTGCACATAATTTCGGCGATGTTCTTTCCAATAATCTTCGGGTTGATATGGTACCCGCGCTTGCATCCAGGGTAAAACATAAATTAGGTATCCAAAACCCCAAATGTATTGCCTACGACCTTCCATTTGGTTGCCCCGGATGGGTACAGGGCGTCATTCAAGCCGACTACTATATCCGAAGCGGGGACGCAAAATCTGCTCTTGTTGTGGGCACCGAAACCTTGTCACGCGTGTGCGATCCTCACGACAGAGACAGCATGATCTATGCAGATGGCGCCGGAGCTACAGTTTTACAAGCAGGAGAGCCCGGCAATCCTAGTGGAGTCCAATCTCACTCATCACGAACCGATACAGCGACCCAGGCATTTTATCTGGCCATGAAAGAATCGTACAATCCGGAGCACGGAGATAACCTTTACATGAAAATGGATGGGCGCAAACTTTATCAATATGCCATCACTCATGTTCCGGGACTTGTAAAAGAAAGCATTGACAAATCGGGACTCAATCTGACAGATATTCGGAAAGTGTTAATCCATCAAGCCAATGAAAAAATGGACGAAGCCATCCTGAAACGACTTTTCAAGCTCTATGGTGAAAATGAAATTCCGGAAGGGATAATGCCAATGACCATTTCCAAGCTTGGGAATTCGAGTGTGGCCACTGTGCCGACCCTGCTTGATTTGATTCTCCGTGAAAAATTAAACGGGCATCAAATAACTCCGGGTGATGAAATCGTTCTTGCTTCTGTAGGCGCAGGAATGAACATTAATTCGATAGTGTACCGGTTATAATAAGGAAACTCACTGTCACCGGTCTTGATTCCCATTCTCCTCGAATCCCTCCGGACGGTAATCCCTTGGAGTGCGGTCTGCAATACGGTGGAATGCAAAATACCCCATCCTTGTGGCACCATAAACTTCTGCGATCTCGCCATCATTGTCTACAGTAATTGGGCGGGTATTCAGCTCAAGATATGAGGTTTGAACCCCAGATGGCCCCCTGCGTATCTGTGGATCGGTTCGAACATAACGAGGGTCTTCTTCTTCGTGGTAAATGATCTCCAGACGACCATTAAAGCGAATATGGTAAATATTCTCCTCATCAGTTTCTCTTACAATTCGCCCGGGAGAAACTCGCGTTCGACCCCGGTGGGAATATCCAAGACTTTCCCTGGGCTGCGTATACATCACAAAACCATTATCGGCCATGCTGTCTTCTATTACAGAAATAAGGAAGTGACGTATAGAACCCCTGAATGATTTCTCCCTGTTGATTCTCCATAACCGGGCCTGAGCTGAATCAGCGGGGACCATCTCAGTGTAAAACGGTTCACCGTCCCAACGGGTCCGGGTTCCGGTATGAGTAAAATCATTTAGGTAAAAAGTAATTTCATATCCAAGAGAGTGATTAATTATAAGTAATGGGGCAAGGGCTTCGGCAGTAAAACGTCCCCACCAGCGGGTATGGAATCGAAGAACTTCCGGATTCTTTATTTCAACAGAATCCGCCATCACAGATTCACCGATAAATAATTGAGTGAAACGTTCTAACCCTCTCTCCCATCTTTCATCTAAATTCCCCGCATAAATTTCACCCAAGTCGTACGTTACCGACTCAAGTTTTGGTGAAAAATTCACTGTTTCACCCGGTGAAAGTGAAACTTGTGCTATCTGACGGTCAAACCCAATCATAGAAACTACCAAACGATACGATCCTGAAGGGATATTTCGAATTTGAAAACGTCCTGCTGCATTCGTTGCAGTTCCTATTCGGGTACCTGATAGAAATACGTGTGCCCCATGAAGGGGCTCTCCTGTTTTGACATCAACAATAGATCCCTCGATAGTTGACTGGGCTTTTAGCAAATCAATATCAATGAGAAATAATAATATTAGGATTAGCTTTGCTATAAATACTCTTTGCATAAATTCTCCCAGCTTTTAATGCGTAACTATCTTTTAATTTACATCAGAGAAATAAATTTTCAATACTAATTTAGATATTTACAAGAAATCAGAGAAAAATATATAACCCGTTAAATGCTGTACACTCTCTTGAATATTCCGGAATTCCACTTACATTTTATTTTTAAACATGTATCTTTTTTCACAACGAGTTAGGGCAACAAAAATGATTCCATGAAAAAATCTTTTCACTTTTTACTCTCTGTTATCATTATTATCGGAATTACTGCTTGCGGCAATAGCGACGAGCAGTGGGTGGAAGAGCACGGTTATGGACCCATTACCGATAAATTAGAACTCAGTGAAATTGATTCCGATTTGGCGTTACAAGGAAAGCAAATTTTTGACTCTTATTGCGCTGCCTGCCACGCCTTGAACTCGCAAATATCAGGTCCGGCACTGCGCCGGGTGGTGGATAAGCGAACCCCTGAATTTGTTATCAACTATACATTGAATCCGAGAGAAAACAGTGAGAATCATCCCATTGGTCAGGAGTTATCGGAACAATATTCGGCAATGATGTTCGATACCGGGATCGACAAGGAGGAAGCCATAGCGATTTACGAATACATGCGATACTACAACGAACATCGTGCAGATCCTGAGGAATAGCAGAAAAATACCACCACCGGACTGTTCATATATCAGCCCGGGAAGTGGTTTGATAATTAAGATTCTAAAGTGGCATTTAATTCAATAGTCACGCCTGTAAGTGCTTTTGAAACCGGGCACCCTTTCTTTGCACCATTGGCAATCTCATTAAATTTTGCCTCGTCAATTTTTGGCACAACTGCATTTGTGATCAGTTTTATGGTTGTAATTGCACCACCATCCAGAGTGACCTCTGCTTTTGTTGAAACAGATTCCGGGGTAAATCCTGCCGAATCCAGTTCGTTCGATAGTGCCATTGAGAAACATCCTGCATGTGCGGCACCAATTAGCTCTTCGGGATTGGTTCCTGCTTTATCTTCAAATCGAGTGGCAAACGAATAACCGGCCTCTTTAAAAGTCCCGCTCTCCACGTTCATTGTTCCCTTTCCATTTTTTAAATCTCCTTTCCAAATAGCATCAGCTTTTTTTATAGGCATTTTTTTGTATTTAAATTAGTGTTGATGTGTGTATATAATGATTTAGAGTAAATTACCATTCAAATTCCGGCAAATGTAAAATTCTTATTTGGCCTGATGAATTTTTGGTGATTAATTACTTACTTCAAACTAAATAATATTAAATCATTTAAACACAATTGTTTATGAAAAGTTTGAGAATCGGATTCATCGGCTCAGGGTTTATTGCTCAATTCTTAGCAAAGGCGATGAAGCAGGTACGGCATTGTGAACTAACTGCGATATACCGACGAAGTAATGCAGAAACTCTGGCCGCTTATGCCCGAACCAACGGATTGGGTGATCCGAAGATCTACTCTTCTATAAAAGAGCTTTCAAACAATGTGGATGCAATTGCAATTCTGTCTCCTAACTTTACACGTCTTCAAATCATGCAGGAAATTGCCGATGCTGTTGAAGAAGGAGCTAATATCACCGGTGTGATTTGTGAAAAGCCACTGGCAAGAACCATCACAGATTCGAAGAGAATGGTTGAGCTTGCCAGAGGCGCTAACCTGAAAACCGCTTACTTTGAAAACATGATTTTCATGAACACCATCAACAATAGTCTGGAGCAGCTCAGACCGCAGCAAAAAGCGATGGGAGAACTAGTGATTGCAAGAAGCACTGAAGAGCACGCCGGTCCACACAGCAGCTGGTTCTGGGACCCGATTCGTCAGGGGGGTGGAGCCATGTCTGATATGGGATGCCATAGCGTTGCTATTTGCCGGCACATGCTTACACCCGCAGGAAAACCACCCTCGTTTCTGGAGCCGGTTTCCATGCAGTGTTCTATGAGTCTGCTTAAATGGGGACAGCCTAAATACCGCAAACAACTTTTTGAAAAGTATGGTGTAGATTATTCAAAAACCCCGGCCGAAGATTTTGCAACCGGTATCATTTCTTTCCGAAATCCTGAAACGGGGCAGATTGTACAGGGGCAGTTCACCGATTCCTGGATGTTCGACAAACAGGGTTTACGGCTTTCCATGGATGGCCTTGGGCCGGGATATGCTATGGAAGTAAATACGCTTCTTTCACCATCAGAAATATTTATTGGGGACGAAGCTGCAGAGAAAGTTGCCGACTCCGAAGCTGCATTGGAAAAGTCGACATCTACCCGAGGGCTCCTTGCCATTCAACCCAATGAGGCAGACTTGTATGGCTATGTGGGTGAAATCCGTAATGCAGTAGATTCATTTCTGGACAACAAAGATGGATTTTTAACCTGGGAATACGGACTGGAAATTACCCGTTTAGTACAGGCAGCATACCTGTCTCACGAAGAGCAACGAACCATCGACCTGACCGCCCCTGACATCCAAAAAAAACTCGACACTTTCCAATCAAAAATCAGTAAAGGGGAAGGGAACGAAGTTTTATGAACGTGAACAGTAAGACCTCACGGGTTTCTAAAAACCCGTGAGGTCTGAGTTAGTTCCGCTCATCTTTTCCCGCGAAGCGACGATATCTTTTGCCTATATCAAAAGCCTTCAGGCGGGTACTTTAAAGCCCTTTATTACCCCTCAGTTTTATACATTAAAATTCGCCTATTCTACGTAGGTAGTTCACGTCATATGATAACCGGAATAACTAATCTATATTGATCTTGTTCTCAAACACATCAAATCTACCTCTGCATTATGGAATCACCCGCTCTAAATAATGAATACAAACGTATTCTTGAACTGTCCGAATTCGATCTCGATTACTCCTCTCTCGATGAACATTTTAAAGAGTTAAGCAAACTTGCGGCCCGGGTTGCAGGCACTGAAATCTCTCTCGTTAATATTATTGACTCCTACACTCAGTGGACGGTTTCCAAACAGGGATTGGATCTTGAAACCATGCCGAGAGAAGACTCTGTTTGTCAATACACAATTATGGACGACAATCATTTAGAGATCAAGGATTTATCACAAGACGATCGGGTTAAAGATAAATTTTATGTAGCAGGAGAACCCCATCTGAAATATTATTTCGGTATACCATTAAAAACGAATGAAGGGAATAATATTGGCGCACTATGTGTGCTGGACACTGAAGAAAAACAGCTATCTCCTGAAAAAGTAGAGCTGTTGAAAATCATTGCAAACGAAATTGTAACTCGGCTGGAATCAACTAAGCAGATGCATGTTCTGCAGACTCAAATCAACAAGATGAAAGAAACTCATCGCAAAGTGAGCCATGATATTCGTGGTCCGTTAAGTGGTATTATTGGACTTTCTGAACTCATCAAAGAGCAGGGCAAAGAAAATAAGCTGGATGAGATCCTGGAAATGATGGATCTGATTAATAAAGGCGGCCAATCTATACTGGAACTGGCAGAAGAGATCTTAAATTCCTCCGACGAAGAGGAGCCGGCAGATAATGAGTTTAATCTGCAAACTTTTAAGCAAAAGCTGGGACAGCTTTACCTGCCGCAGGCAAAATCAAAAGATGTAAACTTCAAAGTAAGCATCTCAGATAAAAACGTGGATGTTCCCTTTCTTAAAAACAAGTTGATTCAGATCATTGGTAATTTAATTTCCAATGCCATTAAATTTACGCCTAAAGAGGGACAGGTTGATGTAGCCATGCTGCTCCAAACAAAAAACGAAGGAAATAAACTTCACATTCAGGTGAAAGATACCGGTATTGGAATTGATGAAAAGCAGCTCAAAATGATTCGATCAGGTAATAGTGAATCTACAAACGGCACATCAGGGGAAAGAGGGTTCGGTTTCGGGCTTTCGCTTGTTCAACACTTGATTGATAATTTGAATGGAGAACTGAAGATTAAGACTGAGGTTGGGAAAGGAACAACTTTTGAGGTAGTACTGCCTGC
Source organism: Balneolaceae bacterium (assembly GCA_003555185.1). Taxonomy (GTDB): domain Bacteria; phylum Bacteroidota; class Rhodothermia; order Balneolales; family Balneolaceae; genus SW132. The sequence goes on from PWFZ01000101.1 coordinate 8,976, forward strand.
CTAAATAACGTGGAGACCTGAAGACCTCACGGGTTTTTAAAAACCCGTGAGGTCTGTCTTTAACGACAAATAATGCACACTAAAATAATGCCTGTGATCCACCCATGTTTTTTCGATATCAAAGTATTCTGATGCAAGTTCAGAAAATTCCTCGGTAGAATATTTGTATGAATTTTCGGTATGAATCGTTTCTCCTTTTTTCAGTAAAAAAATACGATCTCCAACCCGCACTTCCTGATCTTTTCGGCTGATTAAATGCATCTCCACTCTTCCCTCATCATCATTGTAAATCGCTTTATGGCTGAAATTATCTAAATCAAAGCCCGCATCAAGCTCTCGGTTCAGCCTCCTTAGTACGTTCAGATTAAATTCAGCCGTTACTCCATTTTTATCGTTATAAGCCTTCTCAAGAATTTTCCGATCTTTTTTCCTGTCCACTCCAATCAATAATCCATCCCCGGAATCAATCATGGAAGCGACGGTTTTTAAGAAGGCTTTTGCTTCAGTTGGGATTAAGTTACCGATTGTCGATCCCGGAAAATAGATTACAGTCTTTTTTGCGTCAGGGTTATCTGGAATCTCAAACGAACCGGTGTAATCCGCTGCAACCGGTTCAATAGTTAAATCGGGGTATTCATTTCGTAATTTTTCCGACTCCGTCAGTAGAAATTCTTCTGAAATATCTACGGGAACGTAACCTGCCAATTTATTCAGATGTTCCAGCAACATTCGTGTTTTCATACTGCTGCCGCTCCCAAGCTCCACAAGCTGAACGTTATCGCCCAGTAAGGCAACTATTTCGTAGATGCGGTTTTTTATGATTTCCACTTCTGCATCCGTGGGATAGTACTCCTCCTGTTGACAAATTAACTCAAAAAGCTCCGAACCCCGCTCATCATAGAAATATTTACTTGGTAATGATTTTTGTTCTTGGGAGAATCCCTCAATCACATCTGTAAATAGTTGTGGGTCAACGTTTTTTTCCTGAGTCATCCTGCAATTTTCTGTTTGTTCATTAACATAAATTAGAAAGTGGTATTCAGGTTTTTTCCAATAATCGGCAAATATAATTCATCTTCTAATCTGCAGATCAGCGATCTGTACTACGTAAAACAGGTCGCCGACCTGTATGCCAAAAGTTTAGCAAACAACTAGAAAATGGTTTCGGATTTCTTCAATCATTAGTAAATAAAAATCATCAATCAAATCTGCAGATCAGCGATCTGCACTACGTAAAACAGGTCGCCGACCTGTATGCCAAAAGTTTAGCAAACAACTAGAAAATGGTTTCAGATTTTTTCAATCATTAGTAAATATAAGTCATCTATCAAATCTGCAGATCAGCGATCTGCACTACGTAAAACATCGCATACCCTTATTTTGCCAATCGAATACCGGTAAACTGCCAGCGGTATTGAGGGTGGAAAAAGTTGCGGTACGTTCTTCTGTAATGAGATTTTGAAGTAGCACAGGAGCCGCCGCGCAGCACATACTGATTGCACATAAACTTACCGTTGTACTCACCCAATTTACCCGGAAAAGTCTGATATCCCGGATATGCGGCATACGAGCTTCTTGTCCATTGCCATAAATTTCCAAACATCTGCTGAAGTCCTTTTTTTTCCTGATCTGCAACCAGGGGATGAAAATTTTCTCCTTCCACAAAATCCCCCTCTACTTCCTGAGTTTCTGATGCCACCTCCCACTCATGTTCTGTGGGCAACCGATAACCGCACCATCGTGCAAATGCATCTGCTTCAAAATAGCTAACATGTGTTACCGGCTCATTAAGATTTACTTTTTTGATCCCGTTCAGCGTATAGTGAAACCAATCCCCATCTTTTTGAGTCCAGTATATCGGTGAATCCCACTTATCGTCAACGACAGCGGCGAACCCCTCATCAAGCCACCACTTTGGATCTTCGTATCCACCTGCCTCAATAAATGCAATGTATTCTCCATTGGTTACCAAACGATTCGCAAGTTCGAAATCATGGATATACGTTTTATGCCGGGGAAACTCATTGTCATATCCAAAATCTCTTCCTTCATGCCCAATTTCATACACTCCTTCATTAAACCGTGTCCATCCCAATGTTGAAGGAGCTGAACCTTCCGGGAGTTCTTTGTTTTGATAAACCGGGTAAAGTGGATTTTGCGCAAACATATACTTCAAATCTGTCAACAAAAGCTCCTGATGCTGCTGCTCGTGATTCAGGCCGATCTCTATTACTTTCGCCCATTCGGTAAATTCTGCTTCAGATATTTGATCAATATATTGTTCAACATTTTCATTTACGTATCGCCGATAGTCAAATACTTCTTTTACCGTGGGCCGCGATAAGTTTCCTCTTTTATTACGGCAGTGAGGGTCACCTGTTTGTAAATAGTATGAATTAAACAGATAACTGTATTGAGGGTGCATCGTCTCATAATCGGGCACGGCTTTCTCGAGAAAAAATGCCTCAAAAAACCAGCTGGTATGTGCAAGGTGCCATTTAACGGGGCTTGCATGTTTTGCAACCTGTATGATAAAATCCTCTGTTTCGAGAGGATTTGTTAATTTTTCTGTAAATGCCCGAATATCCCTGAATTTTTTTAGCAGATTAACCTTTGATAAACGTTCATCTCTTTTGTCAGCTATTATCTTCTCTGTTTGTATCTCCATACTGTCAGTCTTAGTTAACTCTTTATGTTGTTAATTATACACAAGCTTGATGATTGTTGTTTATTAACACTTACAAAACATCATTTAGTTTCAATTGGATAACGCAGATTACTATTTCAGAAAAGATTTCAAAACGCTATACTCTTTCTACACTTTAACGAATTGCTATGCGCCCATTTTTAGGCATTTTTTTTCTTTGCTGGTTCATTTCACTGTTCCTGCCATGGTGGTCGGTACTCATTCCGGCACTTTTTTTGGGAGCCTGGCTTTTTGAAAAAAGCGCACAAGCTTTTATAGTCGGATTTACAGCTGCAGGAATGGCGTGGTTTGTACAAGCGCTCTATATTCATATAGCCAACGATGCGATCCTCTCAACACGAATTGCAGAAACACTCAGCGTAGGCTCTCCATGGGTTCTGCTTCTGATCACTTTTATCATAGGTGGACTTTTGGGCGGATTTGGAACGCTGCTGGGAGTTCAGAGTAAACATGTTCTTCGATCGACAGATAAACCTCAATCAACCTGATGTAACCCTCTCTTGAATTTATGAGTGAATACCCAAAAGTTGACGACCCCAATCCCCCCGGCCCAAAGCACAGAAAAACGCTCTTTACACGGTTTCTTGATTTTGTTGAGTGGCTGGGTAACCTGCTTCCACATCCGGTAACATTATTTGCAATTTTTGCTTTCGGAGTAGTCTTACTCAGTGGACTTGCCGAATGGCTCGATTGGTCTGCCGCCGACCCACGTCCCGAAGGTTCTGCCGGACGAGCCCCCGATGGCATCATCAGACCGGTTAGCCTGTTAAATGCTGAAGGCCTTCGGATGATTGTTACAAATATGGTTCCCAACTTTACCGGGTTTGCCCCATTGGGAGTGGTTTTAGTGGCGTTGCTGGGCGTTGGGGTTGCCGAACACTCCGGATTGATAAGTGCCTGTATTCGTGGAATCGTACTTAAAGCAGCATCATACAAGCCAAATGGTTCAGTAAGAAAAGGTATTCTGGGAGTGCCAAAACGTATCATCAACTTCTTTTTAACTCCAAAAAATCTTGTTACCGTTGCCATCTGTTTTGCGGCGGTTATTTCTAACACTGCCTCGGAGATGGGGTACGTGGTTTTGGTTCCGCTTGCGGCCGTCATATTTCACTCTATGGGCCGTCATCCGATGGCCGGCCTTGCCTGTGCATTTGCCTGCGTTTCCGGCGGTTACAGTGCCAACCTATTGCTCGGAACGATTGATCCGCTATTAGCAGGACTCACTCAAGAGGCGGCTCAGCTAATCGATCCCGAGTACACCGTGGTGGCTACGGCAAACTACTACTTTATGTTCGTGAGCACGTTTTTAATCACGGGAATTGGCGCTTTTGTTACTCTTCGTATTGTTGAGCCAAAACTTGGCGAATACGACGAAAGCATGGCAATGGAAGACCTCTCCGATGAGACAACCATGGCGCCACTTACATCAAAAGAATTATATGCTCTGAAATGGACCGGAATTTCGGTTATCATCATGTTTGCCGTTCTCGCCATTACCATTGTACCGGAAAATGGAGTGCTTCGAAACCCTGAAACGGGCGATTGGAAAGATTCTCCTTTCTTACGTGGAATTGTAACCTTCATTTTTATCTGCTTTTTAATTCCCGGGTTCGTGTACGGAAAATTAGTTGGGACAATGAAGGACGATCGTGATGTGATTGAGGGTATGTCGAAATCGATGGCGACACTGGGACTTTACATTGTAATCGTGTTTTTCGCTGCACAGTTTGTTGCCTATTTCGGATGGAGTAATCTGGGGCAAATATTCGCCGTAAAAGGTGCTGAGTTTTTACAGGATATGGGGGCCACAGGACCCATAATCTTCGTTGGGTTCATTTTAGTTTCCGGCTCAGTAAATCTAATGCTTGGCTCCGCATCCGCCCAGTGGGCCGTAACAGCTCCCATTTTCGTACCTATGCTAATGTTAATCGGATACACCCCGGAGGTGATACAAGCCGCCTATAGAATTGGTGATTCAGTTACAAATATCATCACCCCAATGATGAGTTATTTCGGTTTAATTCTCGCCTTTGCCAATAAATACGACAGGGATCTGGGAATCGGGACAATTATCGCCATGATGCTCCCCTACAGCATCTTCTTTTTGATTGGCTGGCTCATCCTCTTTTTCACCATGGTGTTCGGCCTGGGAATCCCTGTGGGGCCCGGCGAAGAGATCTACTATATGATGGGTGAATAGAATGATGGGTTAATAGAAATTAACACTAATTGCGTCATGCCGGACCCCGACCCGGCATCTCCTGGCATACAAAAAAGTGGTCTTATATTAGATTCGATTATGGGCACCTCCTGTTGCAGACTTTCAGCCTGCTTTGGGTTAGGCACACCTGTTGACTTGGGGCGGTGCCCCAAGCTGAGTTATTGAAGGCTTTCAGCCTTTTTTTGAAATGAATTGGTACCGGTTACCCATACATAACTCAAGCCTTTTGTATTTCGGAGTTCATGGAAAACCGAGAAACACATTCGATGGCATTCCAAGGCTGAAAGCCTTTCCCAACCTAGCCTGGGGCATCGCCCCAGGTTGTAAGCGCCAATCAAATCCATGCAGGCTGAAAGTCTACAATAGGTCAGACCTGTTTCTAAAAAAAACTGTGAGCAGACGGAGTTTTCTGGTTCATACAGGTATAGACAAAGCAAACTGAGAAACAGACAAACAGAACAACCGAGAAAGTGGGGGCGTGGATCCTGCCTGTATGTTAGCCTACTTTATCGGTTGAAAACCTGTCCGACTCCCGGCGGATTTCTCTGTTTGTCTGTTCTTCTGTTTAAATTCTCTACGCTTCCACTTCTAATTGCAGTAATTTTTCCAGTTCCGGTACGGATTGATAAAGTTGCTCAAATGATTCAATCTCGTAATATCGGGTTTGGATTTCAGAAGTGATGAAGTCGTTTTCCAATATCTGCTCCAGATTGTACGGGCGCACTTCAATATCATCATCGTAAATATGGTTAGACTCACCGGACGATGAAATAATACCCGCCCCATAAATTCGGGTCTCGTCTTTTAGTTTAATTAAGCCAAATTCAATGGTAAACCAATACAATCGCTGAAGCTGTTTTTCCACCACTTTATCATGACCATATTTCACGCCCATGGCACCAATCTGCTGCACAAATTCTGCGTACGGTTCATTCATTAACAGCGGAATGTGTCCAAATATATCGTGAAACATATCCGGCTCTTCCAGATAATCGAGCTGACTCTTTTTTCGCAACCAGGTAGATGAGCAGAACTTCTTTTCGGAAAGCAGTTGAAAAAACTGGTCTACCGGAATAAGCCCGGGTACCACATTTATAGACCAGCCATTGGTTTCAGCCAGTTTCTTGTTGAGCTCCCTGAAATCCGGGACTTTTGTTGGATTTAACACATCACTCATCTGCTCCAGGCAGTTAATATATTCGGGATGAGCTTTTCCCGGCAGATTTTCGAGTTGTCGTTCAGATAGTAGTTTCCATACTTCAAAATCTTCATCCGTGTAGGATGAGTACTCCTGGGTCATTTTCATTGCAAATAAATTAATTCAATATTCATCTTTTTACGAAGTTGTAGTAAAAGTGAGATAGTTGGAATATCGTTCAAAAAATAAAGAGCCAAACTTAGGATATTTTCGTTTCAAGTATGAAGTCTAAATTGAATTAAATCTTACCACCATGATTACTCTTCACTGTATAAAAGATGATTTTAAATCCAACCGGCTTGAGCAAAAGTTAAAAGAGATGGTATTGGCATATAAAACCGTATACCATCAGGCTAATGAACATTCGCACCCCCTTCCTTATATCGAAGAGGATGACGCCATTATCACAGATCATGAGAAGATCGAGGAGTGGATTCTTGAGCTGGAAGCGGAACTCAAATGGCAGCGATCACTCAGCGGCGACGGATGCTTTATAAATCCGGATTCCGGGGAGATTTGCTAATTTCTTGAATTCGATTAATAATGTGTTGATTGAACTGCTTAAAAATAAGGCTGTCCAATAAGCAAATTATCACGTAAACAAGCTTAAATAATTTAGACATTAAATCCCTCTCTATTAGACAGAGAGGGACAATGGGTGAGTTAAAAAGAAAACCCTAAATTATTTAAGCTGAAGGGACATCTTTCGAGATATCCCTTCAGCGAATCGGTAATTATTTATTCATTAAAAGATCATCATACGCTTCCTGAATTCGTTGAGTAATCTTCCCCGGCTTACCGCTTCCTATTTTCTTTCCGTTAACCTCTGTGATGGGCTGAATATCTGTGGTAGTCCCAGAGAAGAAAAGCTCATCCTGATCGAAAAGTTTATGTTCGGGAATCGGCTCTAATACAACCGGAATAGTTAGCTGATCAGCTATTTTTAAAACCGCCTGACGGGTTATACCATTTAAAATCTGATGCGTTGCAGGATAGGTAAAAAGCACTCCGTCTTTTACTCCAAAAATATTGGCGTTGGGACTTTCGGTAATCACTCCGTCGCGAATCATAATTGCGCTGTTGACACCCGCATCTTTTGCACGCTGTTTTGCCAGTGTATTAGGAAGCAAGTTTACCGTTTTTAAGTTACAGCGTGACCAGCGTACATCGGGCACGGTTATCACCGGAACTCCTTCTTTATGCAGTTGTGTATGGGGAGTAAAGGCGCCGGCTGATAAATAAACGGTTGCCTCAACCGGAGGGTCCGGGAACGTGTG
>PWFZ01000463.1 GCA_003555185.1 Balneolaceae bacterium
AAGAACAGCAACATCGTCCTTGTTAATTTTGTCCAGGTCAATTTTGCTGTCAGCAATAGCTTCATCAGCACTAATCATAGCATACTGTGAAACATTATCCAGCCTGCGGCCTTCTTTGCGCTCGAAGTATTTACTTGAATCGTAATCTTCGAGTTGCGCAGCAAATTTAGTGGGGTAATCAGATGTATCGAAGTGTTCGATGTCTCGCACACCGCTTTTACCGGAAACCAGCCCATTCCAAAAGTCGGGGGCTGTGCTTCCTACGGGTGTTAATGCACCGATGCCAGTTACAACTACTCTACGTCCAGTCATTTTTTATGATTTGTTCAGCTTATGATTTTTCCTGAAGATACTTCACTGCGTCGCCAACTGTAGCAATGTTTTCTGCATCTTCATCAGGAATGCTAAGATCGAATTCTTTTTCGAATTCCATGATTAATTCAACTGTGTCAAGGGAATCTGCTCCTAAGTCGTTAGTGAAATTTGCTGCAGTAACAACTTCTGATTCATCAACGCCAAGTTTGTCGATGATGATTGCTTTTACTTTTGATTCTACGTCTTGTGACATGTCAGTATGTGATTTATTTGAGGTTTATTAATAAAAATTTTTAATGTCGGTTGATAATACGACATATCGTTGTAAAATAACACGATTATACAACGATTTATACATATTACATTGCCATGCCGCCATCAACACGAATTACTTCTCCTGTAATGTAAGAGCTTAAATCCGATGCTAAAAATGCAGCGGTATTAGCGACCTCTTCCGGTTCGCCAGCTCTTCCCAATGGAGTTTCTGCCTTGATAGATGCTAATACTTTTTCATCTAAATTCCCTGTCATTTCTGTTGTGATGTATCCCGGAGCAATAACATTTGCCCGGATACCGCGACTTGAGAGTTCTTTAGCGAATGATTTAGTAAAACCGATAATCCCGGCTTTAGAGGCAGAGTAATTGCTCTGGCCTGCGTTCCCGGAAATTCCTACCACCGATCCAACATTAATAACTGATCCGCCTCTCGCGCGCATCATGGGTTTTGCTACGGCTTTACTATAATTAAATATACTCTTTAAATTCGTGGTAATTACATCATCCCACTGATCTTCACTCATTCGCAGTAATAAATTATCTTTTGTGATCCCCGCGTTGTTTACCAACACATTTAGCGAGCCCCACTTTTCCACTACATTGTTCACCACTTCTTCGGCTTTTGTAAAATCAACAGCATCTGCCTGATATGCAATAGCATCGACCCCATTTTTTTTGAGTACCTCTACAACTTCATTTGCTGCATCTTCTGAACGTGCATACGTGATGGCAACGTTAGCCCCGAGTTTTGCAAATGTTTCTGCAATGCAGCGACCAATGCCCCTGCTTCCACCTGTTACTAAACAATTCTTTCCTTTTAAATCCATAATAATTTATTCGTGTCCTGATATATTAGCTTTAGAAACGGTTCTCTTAACCAAACCCTGTAGTACTTTACCCGGGCCTACTTCAATAAAGTCTGTAATTCCGTTATCCGACATCGCCGTTAATGTTTGTGTCCATCGAACCGGGTTAATTAATTGCTGCACCAGATTCTCTTTTATTTCAGCAGGATCAATAGTCGGTTTTGCCGTTACGTTACTATAAATCGGAAAGTCAGGAGTTTTTACAGTCGTATTTTCCAGCTTTTCTTTTAATCCTTCAAGGGCCGGCTTCATAAGAGGTGAATGAAATGCTCCGCTTACCTGGAGTATCTTCGCCATTCTGCAACCGTTTTCTTTAGCCAGTTCAACGGCTTTTTTTACCGCATCAATATCGCCTGAAATAACCAGCTGTCCCGGACAATTGTAATTTGCAGCAACAACAGGTTTTTGAATAATGCCTGTAGCTTTCTCGCAAATTTCATCAACAATTTTATCATCCATTCCAATAATAGCGGCCATAGTACCGGGGTGAACCTCTCCTGCTTCCTGCATAAGTTTACCACGTAAAGCGACTAATTCAAGTGCCTCAGAAAAATCGATAGCCCCGGATGCTGTCAATGCCGAAAATTCTCCCAAACTATGTCCCGCAACCACATCAGGTGTGATATCTAATGTTTCGAAAAGCGCAACGGAATGCAGAAATATTGCCGGCTGCGTATATTTTGTTTGCATCAATTCTTCCGATGGGCCTTCAAACATTATATCAGTTATTGAAAAACCAAGCAAGTTATTTGCTTCATCAAACATTCGTTTTACGGTGGCATTGGAACTGTAATGCTCCTTTGCCATGCCTACAGACTGTGAACCTTGTCCCGGAAATAGAACTGCCTTCATTACTTCCCCCATTTTAAATAGATTGCACCCCAGGTTAATCCGCCACCAAAAGCAGAAAGAATAAGATTATCCCCTTCATTAAGTTGATCTTTCCAATCGTGTAAACAAAGTGGAATGGTCCCCGAGGTTGTATTTCCATATTTGTTAATATTGATCATCACCTTCTCTTTATCAACCCCCATCCTTCTGGCAGTGGCGTCAATAATTCGAAGATTGGCCTGATGGGGTACTAACCAGGAAATGTCATCCGGAGAGAGATTGTTTCTTTCCATTATCTCCAAAGATACATCAGCCATTCCAACTGTTGCCTTTTTAAAAACGCTTTTTCCATCCTGACGCAGGTAATGTAATCTATTCTCTACTGTTTCAACAGTTGCAGGATTTATACTTCCTCCTCCGGGTTGATACAGCATGCATTCATCATCACCCTGAGTGTGGTGTACATAATCAATTATTCCTGCTTCGGAATCGGAGGCTTCCAACACTACAGCGCCTCCGCCATCACCAAAAAGAATGCAGGTTGTCCGATCAGTATAATCGAGGATTGAGCTCATTTTATCAGCACCAATCACCAACACCTTTTTTGCTCTGCCGGATTCAATCATATTTCCTCCGTTGGTCAGTGCAAACAGAAACCCGGAGCATGCCGCAGATAAATCAAAAGCGTACGCATTATCAGCACCTATTCTTCGCTGCACAAGACAAGCTGTAGCTGGAAATAAATAATCCGGCGTAACGGTGGCAACAATTATAGCGTCGAGTTCTGAGGCGTCCAGTCCGGCATCGTTTAGAGCATCGTTAGCGGCATGTTCTGCAATAAAAGAGGTCCCTTTATCAGGGTCTTTTAAAATTCTCCTTTCTGATATACCTGTACGGGATCGGATCCACTCATCATTGGTATCAACCAAATCCTCAAGATCTTTATTGGTCATGATATGATCCGGCAAAAACTTACCTACACCGGTTATCTTAGCACGTATTTGAGACATTTAGAAAAATTTAAATATTGAGAGAAGTAACAATTTTTTCATTTAAACGACTTTCAACGCAATGGGAAGCGTTTAAGATCATATTTTTTATGGCAAGAGGTGTGCTTCCACCATGCCCTACCAAACTTACACCATTCACTCCGAGAAAGGGAACTCCTCCTACGTGCTCGTAGTCAAATGTGTGTACTGCTTTTTTAAGTACCTGGAGTATATGATTATGAACCTCTTTTTCTACATCCATTTCTTGAATGGCATTTTCAAAAAGATGTTCCAGAGCATGGGGAACAGACTCGCCAAATTTGAGCAATATATTTCCGGTAAAACCATCGGTTAAAAATACATCCGTCTTACCGGAGAGGATATCTTTACCTTCAATGTTACCCGCGAAATTAGGTAAATCTTGCAGCATATTGAATGATTCCCGGTGAATATCACATCCTTTTTCCGGTTCTGAGCCAATATTGAGCAGTCCAACTTTTGGGTTATCAATCCCCATTATTTCTTTGGCATAGATACTTCCCATTTTTGCAAACT
>PWFZ01000327.1 GCA_003555185.1 Balneolaceae bacterium
ATTGATTTGAAATCCATAACACTCTCAACGCTGACAGATCAGCCGGCTGGCGGACACAGTCCAGTAGGTGTTGTCAGGTTGATAAAATTCCTGACAGCAAACTATAGACATACCATATTTCACTCTATATCTTCGATTTCTCTGCGAATTTCAATTAACTTATGGGCAATTTCGTCCCTTGTATTTTCCCATTCATGTTCTTCATCCTGTTCTAATTCCGAGAGCCTCTCACGAACATTTTCCAGTTCAGCATTTAACTCGTTTACTCTTTCCGTTTCTTCCATCTCTTGAAGCGTTTCTTCATGCTCTTCGATCTGGTTTTCTGCCCCTACAATAAACTTTTCGCGCTCCTCTTTCCAGAATTCCTCCATTCCACGAGTTCTATCTTCATCGTCTACTCCAACATCCCTGTCCGAATTGCAAGCGGTAAACATTGAAATGGATATAAATACCAATAAAAATGCCTTAATACATTTATACATATTCCCTCTCTCCTTTTATTTATTGATGATATTAATTCAACAAATAACTATTCACTTTGTTGTACTTATAACCTATTCACCACTGTACTAAACTTTTTGACGAAGCCAGGACATAAAAAAAGCCACTCCGAAATAAATCGAAGCGGCTATAATTATTCGTTATAAAAGACCCTAGCTTTCTAAAGCTTTATCAATCGCCAATTTTACATGTGCGGTATGGGCACGGGTTTCGCTATTTGCACTACCCCTATTGTCCATCATACTCCGAATGTTCTGTAAATTATAAAGAGCTGAAGATTTAGCAATCCTGTCATGGCTATCGCCATCAAGAATTCTTATAAGACGATTTACATATTCAATCTGGAGATTCTGACGGAATGTATTTACATCCCCTCTGACATCAGCTGCAAATACAGCTTCTGTAAGTTCTTCAACTACATCCGCAACACTATAACTGTTTCCATACGTCCGTGAATCAGTCATCCGTTTCATTGTTACCGGATGAAGAATGTGAGCCAGTACACTGGTCTGCATTCCCAACACCTGGTCATGAATTTTTGGATCTTCTGTACCGGAAAAGAAGTTGAAACCACGACGCTGGATTTGCAGATAGCTGTAAACTTCATGAGACTCACTAAATGCAGTCGGGGAGAAAAGAAGATCATTAAGATGCTTCATCGCTTCTCGCTGCTTTTCTGCTTCTACGGGAATAAACGGTTTGGTAGCTCCTTCCTGACCGGCAAATGCTCTGTCGCGATATACACCACCAACATAACGGGCCATCACTCCTGTTTGTGTTCGTCGCTCATTTATGAGTACCATGTAGGCATTTCTAAGCTCCTGATAGCTTTGACCGTCACGGCTAAATTTTTCAACCAGATTCTCCATGATATCCTCAGTAAGCTTGATTCGCTCAACACCATAAGCCACAGGGTCAGCAGACATATCACCAATCATCACTCTAGGATCAATCGCTTTACCGGGACTTCTCATGTCATCTGCATCATTACCGAATGCTAATTCCGGTTCGGTTGATCGCTGAAGTAATTCATGAAGGAATTGTTCTTCGGCAGACGCATCTTCCGCGGTGTAATATCCATACTGGATAGCCCAGATATCGTAAGGTCCCGGTTTCACGTCATAAAAACGCCCCTGATTATCGCTGTCCCTGTTCACATTCACAGATGAGTAATCCATTACTGATCCAGTAAGCCCAATAGTATCCGCCAGATCTTTGCTGTGAATATCTTCAGGTGAGTGTAATGTACTTGCCTGCATATTATGATTAAGTGCAAACGTGTGTCCAAGTTCATGGAGCACAAGCATGGTTAACGCCTCATGCTGAAAGCCTTCAATATCTTCGCCGGCATAACCCATAGCGTGAAGTGCGTTTACACCAAACATATTGTTATGCTGCATATGATTTGCAAAACTGCAGAATTCAGGACTCATTGCTTCTTCAAGTAATTCCTGCATCGTTGCGCCACCTTCAAAAATGTCTTCCTGTCGATATCGGTTCGAGAAGAATACCCACTCGAGCATAACATCTGAGCCAAGAATCTGACCTGTTCTTGGGTTCACAAAGCTGGGACCATATCCGCCAAAAGGAGGATTGGGTGATGAAGTCCATCGCAGAACATTGTATCGGATATCACCGGATTCCCAGTCGGCATCATCCGGCTGAACCTTCACCTGAACAGCATTTTTAAATCCTGCTGCTTCAAATGCTTCATTCCATGCAAGTGTCGCTTCTTTGATGGTATTTCTAAATTCGTGCGGTGTCGTGTTTTCAATCCACCAGACAATCGGTTCAACCGGCTCGGATAGTTCTGCCTCAGGATCTTTCTTCACTAAGTGCCATCTGTGAATCATATCTTTGTATGGTGTTACACTTGTACTGATCTGATCATCTCGCTCAGTTGTGAAATAACCAACTCTCGGATCGGCTTTTCGAGGTTTGTAATCGTTTTCAGGCATCTCAATAAAAGTGTGCTGAAACTTTATCGTAACTGATCGGGGATCAGTTACAGCATTACTCCCACTATTAAGAGGTGTCGGGTTATCGTATACATACTCAACAATTACATCCGTGTTTTTTGGAAAACTTCGTATGGTATCGTATTTCGTTTTATCTGAACTCAATCCGCCAAGTGTAAATCTCTGCCCCGGACGTACATTCGGATTCGGCGACGGCTTTACCTGGTGCATATTTTCGGACAGAAAGATAGCATCTCCGTTAATGATAATGGTGCTGTCACTTTCAGCAATTACTTTTTCAGAAATCAAAGTGGCTTCCGACATATTTGCTGATTCAGCTCGGCTAAGCGGGCTGTCCTCATCAAAATGATAGCGGGTATTTTGAACTACAAATTCGATTCTGTCGAAATAACGTTCAATTTTAAAGATCTTATTATCCCGGAAATTACCACGGAAATGACCTGCTTCCACAACGCCATCAGCGGTTAATCCAAAGTAAATAAACTCTTTTCCTATCTGATCCTTTCGTAACTCAAGCTTTGTTGATCCGTCAGTAGTATCTTGATGAACAGTGAACAAACCCTCATAAGAAATTGAATTTTTCTTCTGCTCTTCAACAGACGAAACTTCTGATTCGGGCTGATCATTTTGGGCCATATCGGTTGATGCACACCCGCTGATCATAAACAAGATCAACACGGCTGCAAAACCACTTTTCATTATTTGCATATTTATTAGCTTCTAAATTATTAGTTGTTATGAACGATACCGGGATCAAACTTAAATAGATATAATATAGCTCTCTATGATGAAGCCGATCTGATAAAGTATGTACGCTTTGACGTGATAATAACGGTATTGTTACATCGCTACAAACTGTAAGCGAGTTAAACGATATTTTTTACAATATAAATTCGATGATAAAAATTGAACTTAAAAGTCCCCTACCGAGGTATCGGTATCAAATGAGACTTAATAAAGGGTTTATCTTCTGAACCTGTCTTGTCGGCAAACAGACGCAAAGCTGGTGGGTCTTAACCTAATGTCCAATCAAATGTAGCAGTTCCATCCCTTGCATGAATGAATTCATTTTAGAAAGTTTTGCCTCAATAAATAAATCCGGGCTTTGGTGTTGCGAAGGTGTGCCTCTGCTATGGATAGTGGGTTCAGCCTTTGAAAGGTATTCACTTATTAATTGATCCGAGCGTTGTTGTTGCGAAGGCATGCTTCGCCCCCTCGTATTTACCCACAAAACCCAATAAACCTACAGCCTCGGGGATGGGTTTTAGGCGATCTATAAACCCAGGGCTGCGTTCGCTTCGCTCAATTACCCTGGGCAACCGCGGAGCACTGCTTCG
>PWFZ01000241.1 GCA_003555185.1 Balneolaceae bacterium
CCTATCATAAAATTCATCTTTTTGATATAAATTTATCTGAAGGTGAGCTGTATAGGGAATCTGATAATGTAGAACCGGGACCGGTTTTCGGTATGGTTTACAAAAGTGAAAACCTTCCACCCATCGGATTTTCAATCTGTTACGATCTTCGCTTTCCGGAACTCTTTCGTGAGCTGTCGGAAAAAGGTGCAGAAATAATAACTGTTCCATCGGCATTCACGAAACCTACCGGAAAAGCACATTGGGAAGTGTTGTTACGGGCAAGGGCCATCGAAAACAGTTCCTTTGTGATTGCGCCTGCCCAAACCGGTCGGCATGGCAAAACACGTGAAACCCATGGACATTCCTTGATTATTGACCCGTGGGGGCGGGTACTCAAAGATGCGGGAACAGAGCCCGGTTTTATCACAGTAGAAATTGATCTTGAAGTTTTGCAGAATGTCAGACAAAAACTTCCATCGATCAATCATCGAAGGATGTGATGATAATTTTAATACCTCATGTGAAGCAGCTTTTTATCTTCACCTGATGTTATCGTCACGATAAGAATATTTCCATAGTCACTTTCATCAAATTTCGTTTCAAAATGCTCTCTCCCTAAAAGTGCATTGGCAAATGTTGGAGTGGAGTTGGAGTGTCCGGAGATGAGAATATTTTGCCCCTTATGCTTGTATATCCACTCTGCCGCCACATCATCAGGGTTTCTATGATTATAATGTATGATATCCACACCATTTTTAACCGCGATTTCACGAGCGGTTTCGGTTGTTCGGATTAAGTGCGTGGAATAAACAGCATCAAAAGAGATATTCTCCAACATTTGCGCCAATAAATTCGCCCGCTCGTAACCGACTTCCGAAAGGTCCGGATCGTGACTGTCATCCACTTTTTCTGCATGACGAACCAGAATAAAAGTGGTGATTTCGTCAGACGATGATTGTGAAAGTATCTCAACTGGAGTGAAGATGATTAGCAAGAGAATAGATAAAAGTACTTTCATGGGAGTGATTTTAAAGTTGAATAATAAAACCTTCATCATATATTGGTAGAGGGCTTTGTAAAACCGTGCTTTTGCTCAATATTTGCATTTTCGCGAATTTAAAATCCTCACTTATGTTTATTAAGCTCCGGAATTGATCTTGACCAAAATTACTGGTTTTCAAAAACCCTCTGGCAGCAAATTAACATTTTCTACAAAATATCATTTAATGAAATACATCATCCTTTCCATTTCATCACTCTTGTTTGCTGCCTGTATCGCAGAGGAATTTACTTATGATCTGCAGGGTCATCGCGGCGCGCGGGGGCTTGCTCCTGAAAATACCATTCCCAGTTTTTTGAAAGCCATAGATCTTGGAGTAGATACCATTGAATTTGATCTGGTAGTTACTGCAGACGGTGAACTATTGATTTCCCATGAACCTTGGTTTGATCATCAGATCAGTATAAAACCGGATGGGACACCCGTATCAGAAGAGGAGCAAATGGAGCTGAATATCTATAAAATGACGTATGAGGAGACCACCCGATATGATGTGGGAATGCGTGGTCACGAAGGTTTTCCGGATCAGCAGCCTATGGAGGTGACAAAACCGTTAATGCGTGACGCGATTCTTGCTATGGAAGAATATGTGGAAGAGCAGGGGCTAAATCCTGTCTACTATAATATAGAAACCAAAAGCCGCCCCGAATGGTATGGTGAATATACTCCTCACCCGGAGAGATATGCGCAGCTGCTGTATGATGAGCTATCAGAACTTGGGGTGATGGATCGGGTAATTATTCAGTCTTTTGACCCTGCTACACTGATTGCCATGCGGGAGATTGATCCTAATATTGTGCAGGCGATGCTTGTGTTTGAGGAGGATCAGCAGGTTGATCATTACATAGAAATTTTAGGTTATACTCCTGAAATCTGGAGTCCATTTCATGAGCTTGTTACACCTGATTTGGTTTCAGAAGTTCACGGACGCGGAATGGCTATAATCCCGTGGACTATCAACGAATCGGATGAGATGATAAGACTGCTTGATATGGGTGTGGATGGAATCATCACCGACTATCCGAACCGTGCACCGCGTTAAAACCATCATACATTATTTTCGAAAGCTAATTCCAGTACAGATATATAATGATTGCCATTTTTAATATATTCATTTAGCAATACTTCCGTTTTTCTGCACAGAAATGAAGATAGAGGTTGATCAACCTTTTGAAACTGATTTAAGGCACTCTTTACTATTTCATCCCATTCTTTGTAATACTGCTTCAAATCATCGCTTGTAATAAATTTCCTGCATGGCGATTTGTCGCAATGAAGCTGAATGTGGGACGGAAAATTAAACATGCTGTACTCATCTGTAATCTCTTCACCGATCGAAATATCCCGTATGGCAATTTCAAATCCATAGCCTGTACTCATGGTATTGCACTGGCAGCAATGATTTACGTACTTGGCGTGATCCCAGCTTAAAATGCGCTTTCCGTCGCTATCAATAAAACTGTATGTTTCAATTAGTTCTTTATATAGTGGATCAGAAAGCCGTTTATCTCCCTGTTCAATAACGACTTCAAGAGCATCTTTTACATAAGTAAGGGTTCCCTTAGGTATAGCTTTTGTGGCAAATACTCCACGGCCTTTTTTATGATTTATAAAATGCAGTTCTGTATTAGGGTGTATCACGATGTTCTCTTTTTCTCTCTTGTTCATTCTATACCTGTATAGAATGGTGAAAATTACAGAGAAATTAAACTTTTTATTGGAGAACGCAGGTTAATTGATGAAGATATGTGGCAATATTATTACTTAGATGACTAACAGGTAAATTATGTAAGTAAATATTCGGAACATCTGTATAGTTTTATTGTTTTACTCTTCAATGGAAGAGAATAAAAATGAAATGACATGATGAATGATTTAGAAAATAGAGTTGAGATTCAAGAGAGGATAGAACACTATATTCAGGGTAAACTAACATCTGAAGAAGTAGATGAACTATGGATAAAGTTTATAGAATCGCCTGAGTGGTATGAATATTTTATGACATTGTTAAACCTTTATTCTTTAGGTAAATCAAGTAGAAGAGACGTCGATTTTTTTCTCCCATAATATCAAAAAATGATGTGTCAGTGTCGGGTTGTTGAATTATCCAATTTCAGAATCGCCCTGCCACGATTCTGAACAGAATTAACAACCGAATAAAGCACGGGAACGACCAGTAATGTCACGACCGTGGCGACTGGAAGCCCGGCGATTACGGCAGCCCCTAATGGGCCCCAGAATTGCGAATTTTCACTTCCCACCTGGAAGTTCGGCTGCAGTTCGGTGAACAGGCCTTGAAAATCGAAATGAAATCCAAACGTGAGCGGCACCAGTCCAATTATTGTAGTAACAGCAGTAAGAGTAACCTGCCGGAATCGTGAAGCGCTTCCTTCAATAATTGCCTTATTTACAGATTCACCCTTTTTCATACGCCTGAGAATAAATTCACTCAATACGATATCGTCATCAGCAACGATCCCGGCCAGTGACACGATGGCTAAAAATGTCATCAGGCTGAATGCGCTCTGCGTGGCAATCATGCCCATGATGACTCCGCTCATTGTAAGTATTACAGCCGATATAATAATAAAGATCACTGATAGCCTATTGAACTTTGAAATCAGAACGATTGCCATTAAGCCAATTCCGATAATGAGGGCTATTGCGAGAAAGTCAAAAGCTTCTTCCTGTTCTTCCAGTTCGCCTGCAAAGCGCAGGGAATAATCGGCGGGCATCTCATCAAGAAGACCGGCCAGTACGTCCC
>PWFZ01000390.1 GCA_003555185.1 Balneolaceae bacterium
AAGCACCCTGTGATGGAACTGTTGTTGAAGTATCCGTCAGTGAAGGTGATAACGTAGAAAAAAACCAACCTCTTTTAGAGATCGAACCCCGTGGATAAATTTATTATTGAAGGACCTACCCCGTTGCGTGGAACTATTCCCATCAGCGGCTCAAAAAATGCAGCTCTTCCCTTAATGGCCGCCGCTATTCTGGGAGATTCACCCACCACCATTCACCGCGTTCCCAAACTGAGGGATATTTACACCTTCAATAAGGTGATTCGCCATACCGGAACATCGGTCGAGTTTCATGAAGTTGAAAATAAGCTTGTGATAGACCCTACAAAACTCGATACAACTGTGGCTCCTTATGATCTGGTTCGAAAGATGAGAGCCTCATTCTACATGCTGGGAGCACTTCTCGGCAAAAAAGGAGAAGCCAAAGTGTCACTTCCCGGAGGATGTGCCTGGGGCCCCCGCCCGGTAGACCTTCACCTAAAAGGACTTGAAGCGATGGGAGCAGACATTGAACTTGAAGAGGGTTATGTGATGGGGGCGTTTCCAAACGAGACTATCCCCGGCGGTGAATTCACTCTCGAACCCAGCAGTGTGGGAGCAACGGTAAACCTGGTACTTGCTGCCGTTCGACGGGCAGAAAAATTTGTGATCAACAATGCAGCCAAAGAACCTGATGTGGTTCTCCTTTGTGATTCCCTCTCCAAAATGGGCGCAAATATCGAAGGAGCCGGAACAAGCACCATAACCATCCGAAAGGTTGATTCCTTGAGCGGAACAGAACTTTTCAACGACCCCGACAGAATTGAAACCGGAACATATATGATAGCCGCAGCAATGCTTCCCGGATCAAAGCTAGAGTTAACCGGCTGTAAACCGGAAGACCTCGGAGCGTTTCCTAAAGCATTTAAAAAAATTGGCGCAGAACTGGGAATCAATGGCACTACTATTACTGTCAGTCCAAACGGCTCCGTAAAGCCTGTCTCCATTAAAACAGCCATCTACCCGGGATTTCCCACAGACCTTCAGGCGCAATGGGCAACAATGATGTCACAAGCGAATGGCGACAGCAGTATTACCGACTCCATCTATTTTGATCGTTTTAGCTACGTGCCGGAACTGAATAGACTTGGCGCTAATCTCGAAGTTAAAAAGAACACGGTCCACATAAACGGCAACCAGGCCCTATCCGGAACCTCCGTGATGAGTACTGACCTTCGTGCCAGCGTTAGCTTAGTAATGGCCGCTATGGCCGCCGAAGGAACTTCCGAAGTGCTTCGTGTTTACCATCTCGACCGCGGTTACGAAAATCTTGAAGAGAAATTAAATGCCGTTGGCGCGAAAATCAGACGCGTGGATGAGTAGAAGTTAAGCCAAGAATCAAAAGAACTGATAAACCGAAGAATGTAATAAGGTTAAAAGGTGAAGAAAATAACGGGCTATGATTTCTGGTGCTATTCAAGGGAGTAGTGTATCTTTTAAACTTAACTGTTTCGACATTTGAAAGATATTCACTAATAAATTGATCTGAGCCTTGGTCTTGCGAAGACTTGTCTTGTAGCTCACTTTGAAGAGCCATAAAAAAGATAGATCAACATTTAATTATTAGTTACATTACATTATATTAAGTCGGATGATGATTCCAATAAAATAACGTCAAGTTTATTTATATTCTTTTGTTAAACAAGATCTTACACATTTTACATTGGTATTTGTTTTACCCCTTCACAGCGGTCTCCCGCTCAGAGGACTCTCCTATTTGTTTGACAAATTCAGTATCTGAATCATCAAATTCTGCTTTTAATAAGAATTATAACATATCTGTTACCTCTCCTTTCACTCATTTCTCCGTAAATCCACATCTGTATGATGCTTTTTGGTCGAAGTTAATGACGTGTCCTGTTTTTACACTTCAATTTTGTAGAGAGGTACCAATCAAATTTTATTGCATACATGAAAAACCAAATTATTATTCACTCTTCGGGCAAACAAACCCGGGTAGCACTATTAGAAAATGGTGAGTTAGCACAACTTTTCATAGAATCAGAAGAGAATCAACGGACCGTAGGCGACATCTATCACGCACGCGTCCATAAGGTTATGAGTGGAATTCGTGCCGCATTTATTGATGTGGGCATGGAAAAAGATGCATTTCTTCACTTCTCTGATGCAGGAGACCACCTTGGATCCTACATCAAAATGATGAATGGCGAAAAAGCCCTCTCATCAGCCGCCAAGAAAGACCTGGCCAATTTTGATAAGCTCTCGAACTACGACAAACAGATGCTTGCCGGAAAACTTCTGAGAAACGGCCAAAATCTGCTTGTTCAAATTGTAAAGGAACCTATCGGTTCTAAAGGGCCGCGTGTTTCAACGGATATCACCATTGCCGGACGGTTTTTGGTTCTGATTCCAATGGGTGAATATATTGCCCTCTCAAAGAAAATCAACAACAATAAGGAGCGCCGACGGCTCAAAAGTATTGTTGGCAGAATGTTGCCCGAAGGATTCGGCGTAATTGTACGTACAGTTACTCAAGGCCAGGACAAGGAAGCGATCGAAGAAGATATGCGCACCATCCTGATGAAATGGGAAAAAATGCTGAACAAGCTCGAGGAATCAAAGCCTCCTACTCTGCTTTATAAAGATCTGGACATAACAGAAAGCCTGATCCGCGACCTTTTCGCCAAGCAGTACGATCGAGTTCTGATTGATGACCCTCAGCTTTTTAAATCCATTAAAAGCTACGTATCACAAATTGCCCCTAAAATGCTGCCGAGCGTTCAGCTCTACAAAGGCAAAGACCATGTGTTTGATCATGTAGGCATTGGCAATGATGTAAACTCCATATTCAGCCCGCGGGTTAGAATGCCATCAGGAGGTTACCTCATTTTTGAGCAAACCGAAGCGATGTATGTGGTGGATGTTAACTCAGGTCCTTATGCAGCCAAAGAACGACAGGAAGACAACTCCCTGAAAACCAACCTGGAAGCTGCGCGGGGTATTGCCAAGCAGCTTCGTCTCCGGGATATCGGAGGAATTATTGTGGTAGACTTTATTGATCTCCGCGATGATAAAAACAGAAAGAAAATTTACGACGAGCTCAAAAAAGAGTTCAAGAAAGATCAAGCTAAAACCAATATTCTTGGGATGAGTGATTTTGGACTGGTACAGATTACCCGTCAGCGAATTCGCCCAAGCGTGGTAAACTCCGTATCCAAGGTTTGTCCAATGTGCGGCGGATCAGGCTCAGTGGTTAGTCAGGATACAATTGTGACTGATATCGAAAGCTGGATCAGTAAACTAAAATACAGCACCCAATATCGCGCGGTTGATATTTATGTGAACCCATATCTTAAATCATTCCTTACAAAAGGAGTCTACAGCCCCCGCTGGAAGTGGATGATGAAGTATAAAATGCGAATCACGTTCATCGCCGAAGAAAGTATATCCCTTAATGAATTTAAAGCTACTCTTGCCGGTTCTGATCTGGATATTACCGATACCGTATGGCGAGATGAATCCATCGAGAAAATTTTGGAAGCACACGAGGTTCAGCTCGAAGATCTTTCTGAGGAACAAAAGCGT
The DNA here is from genome assembly GCA_003555185.1 of Balneolaceae bacterium. Classification (GTDB taxonomy): domain Bacteria; phylum Bacteroidota; class Rhodothermia; order Balneolales; family Balneolaceae; genus SW132. Next base: position 3,583 of record PWFZ01000390.1, read on the forward strand.
AAGGAGAAGCTAGACTTTTATGCGAAGGATGGCCAGAACGGAAATGGTAAATCAAGATCTAAACGTCCGAGCAGACCCAGCAGGCCAAGCCGCAGTTCATAATTCAAACAAATTTTTCTACATAATTCATGTCCAAATTTAATTTACACGCAACAACGGTTATTGGCGTTATACACAACGGTAAAGTAGCCATTGGCGGAGACGGTCA
>PWFZ01000144.1 GCA_003555185.1 Balneolaceae bacterium
CGTAATGGAAAATGTGAAAAATGCACTCGCTGAGCTTACCCTTGAAGATGATGGTGTAGATGGCGAAAATATCTATCTCTACGGTGAAGGATGGAATTTTGGAGAGGTAGAAAACGATCGGATTTTCGAACAAGCAACCCAGTTTAATATGGGCGGGTCAGGCATCGGAAACTTCAACGACAGAATTCGTGATGCCATAAAAGGTGGGTTTTTCTCCTGGGATGGTCGCAGTCAGGGTTTTGCCAACGGACGTTATCTGTTTCCCAATGAAGAGAATGAGTCAACCACTGAGACATTAAACCAGCTGCTTGATCAGGGTGATCGGATTCGCGTGGGTATGGCCGGAAATCTTGGCACCTATCAATATGAAAATTATCGCGGTGATGTCGTTGATGGAAGTAATGACCACATAGGGTTTACACGTCAACCACAGGAAACGATCAACTATATTGATAAGCACGACAACGAAACACTTTGGGATGATTCACAAGCAAAACTGCCTGACAGCATGTCTATGGAAGATCGTGTGCGGGTTCATTTACTTAAAAACTCGTTCATTAACTTTGGACAGGGAATTCCATTCTACCAGCTGGGAACCGACATGCTTCGATCAAAATCTATGGACCGGAACAGCTATCAATCCGGTGACTGGTTTAACATGGTGGATTACAGTATGGAAAGCCATAACTGGGGGATTGGACTTCCACCGGCATGGGATAATCAGGATCGCTGGGATGAGCAGGAGCATTTTTTAACCAATCCGAACATAGCGGTTGAAAAAGAGCACATGGAACTGACAAACAGACTTTTCCGCGAACAGCTGGAAATCAGATACAGCTCTCCCCTTTTTCGACTGGAAAATGCTGAGCAGATTCACAATCGATTAGCCTATCATAATACCGGACCTGATCAGATTCCCGGCATTATTGCAATGACCCTTTCTGATGGAGTCTGCACAGACCAAAATCTTGATCAAAATTATGATGGAATACTTGTGCTGTTCAACGCCGATATCGAAGAACGAACAATCGACCTTAAACTGGAAGGAATGACACTTCATCCGATCCAACAAAATGGTTCTGATTCCATTGTGAAAAATGCCTCTGCTCAAAATGGAGAATTTACAATTCCCGCATTAACCACAGCTGTCTTTGTAAAACCAACAGTGAATGATTCCCGCGGAGACTTTCCTTGTAACTCCTATAAATCTATTTATTAATTTAAAAGAGTAGTTTATCTCAATTGGTGGTCAAAATCTCCTTCAGACCACCAATTAATTACACATCTAAGCCCTTTATCGGCAACATATCTCACTGTTATTCAGTTATTTACAGAATCTTTGAATAAGCATATTTATTCTCAGTATCCATTTCCCTAGTTTTGATGTAAGCGTTTTCATTAAATTTTCATCTTAGCATAATATTATCCTAACAAAGCTATCGGGTATATGCATTTTAGATTAATTCAACATAAAAGCGCTTACAGTTTTTTAATCAATCAGTACTAATTATTAACAAACGAGAAATTTCATGAAGCAAAGTCAGATACGATTACTGCTTCTTCTGATTCTATCAGGTGTATTTGCCTGGACGGCTCATGCCCAGTCAAATCACCAAGTCAGCGGAACAGTTACCGACGCAGAAACCGGGGAGTCCATACCCGGTGTAAATATTATGGTTCAGGGAACCAGCGATCAGGGAACTACAACAAATTTTGATGGTGAGTACAGCCTCAGGGTACCCTCACCTGAAACAACGCTCATTTTTTCATATATCGGCTATCAACGGGTAGAAATAAATGTTGACGGACGCGATGAAATTGATGTGGAGTTAACTACAGACATAGCCGGTCTTGATGAATTGGTAGTCATCGGATATGGCGTTCGTGAACGCGGTGATAACACCGGTTCTGTAAATGTCATCAGCTCCAGAGATTTTAATCAGGGTGCTATTACATCGCCACAGGACCTGCTCTCAGGCAGAGCAGCCGGTGTGGATGTTACCAGTAACAGTGGAGCTCCCGGTGCAGGTTCTACCATTCGAATTCGAGGCGGATCTTCCCTCTCGGCCAGTAACGACCCGCTTTTTGTAGTGGATGGAATTCCATTGGATGATGGCGGAATTGCAGGAATGAGAAACCCTCTCAATACTATCAATCCGGACGATATTGACTCTATCACCATTTTGAAGGATGCTTCTGCAACTGCAATCTATGGTTCAAGAGCATCAAATGGCGTGATTATTATTACCACGAAACGTGGCTCAGCCGGACAGGAGCTCTCTGTTAATTATTCAGGAAAGTACTCCTATCAAACCAACTCCAACAGAGTGGAAGTTCTGAGTGTTGAAGATTTTGAAAGTGTAGTTGGATCAATTCACGGAGATCGCGGCAGAGATCTGCTTGGCGATCAGAGAACCAACTGGCAGGATGAAATTTTCAGAAATGCCTTCAGTCAGGATCACAATCTGAACTTCACAGGGTCAGTTGGAAATGTACCCTACCGTGCATCTTTTGGATTCTCCGGAAATCAAGGTGTACTACGAACTTCATCCAATGACAGGCTAACCGGCTCTCTTGCAGTTAACCCCTCATTTTTAGATGATCATCTGCGTGTAGATGCAAACTTCCGCGGAATGCAGGTAGAAAACCGCTTTGCAAATACAGGTGCAATTGGATCTGCTATTACATTCGATCCAACTCAGCCAGTTCGTCCCGGTAACGAAGATGATGAATTTGGCGGATACTTCGCCTGGACTGACAGCGATGGAAACCCCATCCCAATTTCACCGGCAAACCCTGTTTCACTGATCGATCAGCGTTTTGATGAATCTACTGTCTACCGTGGAATTGGTAACCTTAAATTAGACTACGACCTTCACTTTCTACCGGATCTGACAGCCACTTTAAATATGGGCTTTGATTATTCCAATGTTGGAGATGGAAATGTTCGTGTTCCCGATAATGCTGCATTTGCAGGTGCCGGATCAGCACGTGGTGAGTTATCTGAATATAATCAGCGTAAAGAGAATGAAATTCTTGATTTCTATATCAATTATGAAAGTGATCTTCCCCAGTTGCGCAGTGAACTCGATTTTACTGCAGGATACTCATGGGAGCATCACTACGAAGAGGGTTCTTCCTATTCAACCAACTTCAACAGGGATGAAACGCTGCAGGTGAATGCCGATACAGAATATGCCACTGAGTACTACCTGGTGTCATTTTTTGGACGTGCTAATTATACATTTGACCGTAAATACCTCTTTACCGCTACACTGCGTCAAGATGGTACTTCCCGCTTTGCACCAGACCAGCGATGGGGTCTATTCCCCTCTTTTGCCTTTGCATGGCAGATGCACAGGGAACCATTCCTCGAGAATGTTGACCAAATTGATGAGCTGAAATTACGGCTTGGTTATGGTATAACCGGTCAGCAGAGAATTGGTCAGGGTGATTATCCATACCTTGCACGATATACAATCAGTGAGGAGACAGCACAGTATCAGTTCGGAGATGAATTTCTGCGAACATACCGTCCTGACGGATTTAACGCCAACCTGAAATGGGAAGAGACTACCACATACAACATTGCTCTTGACTACTCTCTGTTTGATGAGCGGGTGTTTGGGTCTCTTGAAGCTTACTACCGACAAACGGATGACCTGTTAAATGTGATCCCCGTACCTGCCGGAAGTAATTTCACAAACCGGATATTGTCTAACGTAGGTACATTGGAAGTTCGCGGATTAGAATTTAGCATCACCGGGCGACTGGTATCCACGGAA
>PWFZ01000003.1 GCA_003555185.1 Balneolaceae bacterium
GTACTCTGTTCACACGGTGCTACAATTGGTCAGCTTGATCCTGAAGAGGTATTCTATCTCCAAAGTCGAGGAATGACCGAGCAGAAAGCAAAAGAGGTGTTAACCTACGCTTTTGCACTCGAAACGATTGAAAACATTAAAGTTGATTCAGTACACAAGCTGCTGATTGACGAGGTGTATCGCTATACAAAAGCAAACAACGTTGATAAAGTAACCGCATGAGCCAAACGGCAAAGTCCATATCGAAACACGTAAATTTTGATCAGCTCCGAAAAGATTTTCCGGTGCTTTCTCAAAAAATGAATGGTAACCCACTGGTCTATCTGGATAACGCAGCATCCAGCCAGATGCCGGTGCAGGTTGCAGATCGTTTAGATCACTACCATCGATATGAGCACGCCAATGTTCACCGGGGAATTCACACCCTTAGCCAACGGGCTACGGATGAGTATGAAGAGACCCGGAAAAAGGTGCAGCACTTTATTAATGCGAAATCTCAGGATGAGATTATCTATACATCCGGCACCACGGATTCCATAAATCTTGTGGCAAACAGTTTTGGTACGCTTTATTTCAAAAAAGGGGATGAAATTATTCTCAGTGAAATGGAGCATCATGCCAATATAGTGCCCTGGCAAATGATTGCCCAGCGTACAGGAGCTGTGATTAAAGTTATACCGGTTGATGATAATGGTGATTTGGATATGGAAGCATACAAAAAGCTTCTGAATTCAAATACAAAAATGGTTGCCATAGTGCATGTTTCCAATGCACTTGGAACGGTAAACCCAGTTAAAGAAATTACCGGCCTTGCCCACGAGCAAGGTGCTGCTGTGTTGATTGATGGAGCCCAGGCGGTTCCTCATAAAACAGTAGATGTGCAGGATTTAGACTGCGACTTTTACACATTCTCTGCACATAAAATGTGTGGTCCTACAGGGTTTGGAATTCTGTTCGGTAAAAAGGAATACCTGGATGCAATGCCTCCATATCGCGGTGGCGGCGACATGATCGATAAGGTCAGCTTTGAGGAAACCACTTATAATGTGGCTCCATTTAAATTCGAAGCAGGTACACCGCCTATTGCAGCGGGTATCGGTTTGGGATCAGCCATTGATTATTTGCAGAATATTGGGATGGATCAAATAGCTGAGCGAGAAGAAAAACTGGTTGACTATGCTGTAAATCGACTGAAAATGATTGACGGACTAAAAATGATCGGAACTCCCAAAAAAAGAGCGTCGGCCGCGTCATTTGTATTTGATGATATTCATGCATCGGACATGGGTACTCTTCTGGATAAACGTGGAATTGCAGTCCGTACGGGGCACCATTGTGCACAACCAATATTACGCCGGTTTAACGTTCCTGCAACAACACGTGCATCACTGTCGTTTTATAATACAACAGACGACGTGGATAGATTGATTGACGGAATTGAATACGTGAAAACATTTTTTGAGTAGCTCATTACACAGATTATTTAGGTTTTAAATTCACAAAAGAATCACTGACTTATGCCAAAGATTAAAGAAATAGAACGAACACCCAATCCTGATGCAATGCGATTTGTATTAGGCGAACCGTTAACAAATGGAGTTACAAGATCCTTTGAAAACAGCGGGGAAGCCGAACACGACGAGCTTGCAAAAGCACTCTTCAACATCGACCACGTAATAAATGTGTACTATGTTGATAAGTATATAACAGTAACTCAGGATGGAAAAGAGGTATGGTCAGATTTGCTAAGAAAACTGGCTCCGCCAATTCGGGAAGCTCAGCCTCAGCTGGATATCGAAGAAGATGCTGAAGTTCATGCATCCAAAGAAGTGCAGGAAACAGACGATCCAAGACTACAGCAGATTAATCAAATGCTGGATGAACAGGTTCGCCCCTATTTGCTTGCTGATGGTGGTGGTTTGAAAATTGTAGGGCTCGACGGCAACCGCCTCAAAGTTCACTATCAGGGTGCTTGTGGAACATGTCCAACGGCATCATCAGGGACACTCTATGCCATCGAAAGCATGGTGAAAAGAATTGACCCTGAAATTCAGGTCATCTCTGTTTAATAATATACTCGATCTGGATAGGCAGCTCTGCTGTGTATCCAGATGGTTAATTTAGTTTTTAGAGTCATATGTCTATTTCAATCACAAAAAGAGCAGTTGAACGAATTGAAGAAATCCGTCAAAATCAGCAACTAACGGAAGACGCACCCTTACGAGTTTCAGTTGTAAGTGGTGGTTGCTCAGGATTGACCTATAATATAGAATTTGATAAAGATCAGGTTCAGCAAAGCGGCGATAAAGAATTTGAAGACAGTGGTATAAAGCTGATAGTGGACATGAAAAGCTTCCTCTATCTTGCCGGAACCAAGCTGGACTACACAGACGGACTTGAAGGGCAGGGGTTTCATTTTTATAATCCTAATGCTTCCAGAACCTGTTCTTGCGGTGAATCTTTTTCATTGTAGAATATTTTTATAAACCTCCAAGGTTTCTGAAACCTTGGAGGTTTAAGTTTGAACTTTTACCCATCTCCCCATGTCAGAAATTGTAAACAAAGTTAAGCAGTCGAAATTAGAAACGGTGGATCTTGAGAAGTTCGCAACGGGAATCGTTTTGCATGAACTTGATTTGAAGGAATACCTTTTTCACGAGCTTATTTTAAAAGAGAAGGACTTTCGTCAGCATTTGGATGAGCACAACTGGAGCCAATATGAGGGCGGATATCTGACGGTATTTTGCTCGTCTGATGCAATCATCCCTAAATGGGCGTATATGCTGGTCGTACAACATGCAGAAAAGTATGCGCTGAATGTATTTTTCGGAAATAGGGCAGACGCATTGAAGCAGCTGTTTAGAGAGAAGCTCGATTTAGTAGAGTGGTCTCAATACGAAGACAAGTTTGTGCTTTTAAAGGGCTGCAGTAAAATGGATGTTCCCCCGGAGATTTATATGTACGCTACAAAAAAACTGCTTCCCCATGTTCGCAAATTGATGTATGGAGAAGCATGTTCTAATGTGCCCGTCTATAAAAAGCCCAGAAAGTAAATAATTCTTGAGTGAACTATGATGACGTCATGCAGTCCTGAAATCCTTCGGTGAGGTATCTCCCATCTTCGTGATAGCAGGACATGGTCTTTTTCCACCTCACCCCGGCCCTCTCCTCAAGGAGTGGGAGCTTTTGCCTATCACTGCTGGTGATTTTTTCCGACAAATGGAAACTCGTAAACAAATAGGGGACCCCGTAATACCGCTAACATTGCAAACGGGGTGACTAATTCTCCAATCAACTAATTACTAAGAATTAACCCACTTTCCGTAAAAGAGGTACCTTCGCAATAATAGGACTCGGATTCATTTAATGATGGAAAACTTTTTAAAGTTAATTCATTCAAGGAAGGGATTCGTTGATTGGGGTATGTCAATGTACCCATCGGAATTAGATTCCTAACCCTTGTGGATTTCTAATCCGATGGGATTCTTAAATAAACGTTATATACATAGGGCGTTGCCCGCGAAGTATACCTTCGCAATGTCAACGACCAGGCATAATCCATAGACAAAACCGACAAAGATTAATGAATTGATAAAATTGCAGGGAAAAGCTTTTCGATGCTATTGCTTGCGCCCGCTTTGTTAGCGCCATATGGCATAAGATGGATTTACTTGTTGAGGTCATATTTTTCAATAAGATTAATATATTGATTGACAACGGATTTGGAAATACTCGTTACTAAGCTAATATAGTCTGTATCGGTGTTATGTCTATA
>PWFZ01000377.1 GCA_003555185.1 Balneolaceae bacterium
CCGCGAACTTTTTCCTGCCTTTACGTTCGAAAGTCAGGGCGGGGATTTGATTGCGGGTAGTGTTACCATAGAATCATTAATTATGCCTCTTGTTGAAGCGAGGCGTACATTCGGAATAATCGGTTTAATTGTGTTGATGGTATTTGCACAGGGGTTATTCCACACGCTTAAGCACGTTCTTTTTGAGGTGTTTGATATTGAAGACCGACGAAACCCGATCATCGAACTGATTTACAACTTCTTTGCTTTTGGGGTCGTCGGCGGGGTTTTCATATTCTTTACCATGGCCATTTCGCTCATCTCACTCTATCCGCTTGATTCGATTGTTGTTCCCTACACAGACGTAGCTATTGAGCTCGGCTGGATTACCGAAATGCTTGCGTTCATAGTCCCCATTGTTTTTACCCCGATGCTTTTTTATGTGATTTTCCGATATATCAGCGAAAAGAGAATCAGCAGAAAAGTCGCCATGCTTTCAGCATTTATCTATACCCTGCTCTTTGAGCTCGCAAAGTATGGTGTTGGAATCTATTTGGAATATGCACTTACCGCCTACAGATATTTTTACCAGGGATATACCGTTATTGTCATAATCGGTATCTGGGCATTTTATGCAGCAGCACTTTTTGTGGTTACCTCCATTATGGCGCGCGCTTTTGAGGATGTCTATGAAACTGATAAACCATCGATAGAAAAAAATCCATACTCGGCTATTTCGTAATGAAAACGTCCATTTTACCTTCAGAGTTTTTCGCAAATCCGGATGTTGTTGATGTAAGCAGAAAACTGCTGGGGAAAGTTCTGTGCACAACCATAGATGGAGAGTTTACCTCCGGCATGATTACCGAAACTGAAGCTTACTGCGGCAGAAATGATAAAGCCTGCCATGCCAATGACAATAAAAGAACAGATAGAACCGAGGTGATGTTTGGCAAGCCCGGCTATGCATATATCTACCTTTGTTACGGAATTCACCACCTGTTTAATGTGGTCACAAACCGGGAGGGATTGGCCGATGCCGTTCTCATTCGCGGTATTCAACCCATTGATGGATATGAGATTATCAAACAACGCCGCCAGATAGCATCACAAAAGAATCTGTGTGACGGGCCGGGCAAACTTACCCAGGCGTTAGGTATTCGCACTTCACATAACAGACAAAACTTATCTGAATCCCCTATTTGGATTGAAGATCGAAAGATTCACATTTCACCCGATGATATAGAGGCCGGTCCCAGAATTGGCGTTGATTACGCCGGTGAAGACGCCCTAAAACCGTGGCGGTTTACTGTTTGATATGAATTTGAAAAGTGTCCCCTTCCGAAGTGTCGGAACTAAAAGAAGCTTGAAGGGGGAAAGAAAAGCGAAGCTTTTCAGGGGGATGATCGGGAAACCAGTGGATGTCAATTTTGAAGTCGCCCATCGAAATAGAAAACCGAGAAACAGACAAACAGAACAACCGATAAACCGAGAAAGGGGAATGCGTGGGCTGAGCTAAAGTCCCCCTTCGAAGGGGGCGAGTGAGCGGAGCGAACCGGGGGGATGATTGGGAAAGCATAATTTCCATTATCAAACCTCGGATTTGATCAAGGGCAATCAAACCACCCCGACCCCTCCTTAGAAAGGAGGGGAGAATTTTCAGCCCAACAAATGACCAAAGAAAGCACTTTCTCTGTTTGTCTGTTCTTCTGTTTCAAAGTCCCCTTCCGAAGTGTCGGAACTAAAAGAAGCTTGAAGGGGCTCATCTTTTGAACGCGCAAGCGAAAATGAGCGGAGCGAATTGGGGGATGATTGGGAGGCTGTTATGTCGACTCATAGCTGCTTAATAAACCAACCCGTACCTTTATACGAATATCCTTTTCTGCAAAGTCCATCATCATCCCCCTGAAAAGCGATGCTTTTCTCTCCCCCTTCAAAGGGGGACACTCTCTCCTTCCCTCAAAACTAAACGTTCAATGATAATTAGTTTAATGTTAATGAAACGATTACCTTCTAAAAAAGATTAACCCCTCTATAATTCAAACAACTTTTAAATAAATACTAATGATGAATACTTTACTAAAAATCTCCACACTAACATTTATAATCATCTTTGCTGCAATCAGTTCTGTAGCCGCGCTGAATACGAATGACAAAGAAGACTCAAACACCGCATGGGAAATTGACCGTGCACATAGTGCAGTAAACTTTACGATCAATCACTTTTTCACCCCCGTTGATGGCACTTTTGCTGACTATGACGCAACAGTTCACTTCAATCCCGAAAATCTGGACGAAAGCAGTATAGAAGTAACGATTCCGGTTTCAAGTGTGGATACAAGAAATGAGCGACGTGACGGACACCTTCTTTCCGAAGATTTCTTTAATGCAGAAGAATGGCCAAGCATCCGTTTCGTAAGCCACTCTATTGAATCACGAGGCGACAACAACTTTGTAGCCATTGGAGAAATGACCATTCGCGACGTAACCAAAGAATTTGAACTGCCCTTCACACTAGCCGGTATGATGGATCACCCGATGCAGGATAACACAACTGTGGCAGGAATTACTGCTCAGGCAGAATTGATGAGAACTGATTACGGAGTTGGCGTGGGCGACTGGGCAGCAACTGCGGTTGTAGGTGACAAAGTAAATATCCAGTTAAATCTTGAGCTTACTACAAGCAGATAGGTTTATCTTTCGTTTTTTTTGATAAAAGCCGGTCTTGAACAGACCGGCTTTTTTTATTTTACTGATTTCGATTTATCAGAGATTGTCCTCACACTTTTCAAAATCATCTGTTATATTTAAGATCTAAACCAAAGATCTTACAAATACATGAAAAAGAACGCATTCTATATTATTGCAGGATTTATCCTGTTCGCTGCACTGGCACGATTATTTCCCCATGCATACAATTTCACACCCATCGGTGCCATTGCTTTATTTGGTGCTGCCTACTTTGGTAGTAAAAAATGGGCTTTTCTTGTCCCCATTATTGCGCTCTGGGTCAGTGACATGATTTTAAACAACTATGTTTACTCTGCGTATTACGATGGTTTCGCGTTCTTTACCTCCGGATTTCTCTATATCTATGGAGGATTTGCACTGATCGTTGTTTTAGGAATTTACCTGTTTGATAAAGTTACCATTCCACGCGTACTTACCGGTGCTGTTGGCGGGTCAATCATCTTTTTTATTGTAAGTAACTTTGGTGTGTGGATTTCCAGCCCAATGTATCCGCTTACTGTTGAAGGACTCATTCTCTGCTACACAGCAGCTATTCCGTTCTTCCACAATACTCTCGGCGGAACGCTTATCTATTCAGCCGCACTATTTGGAGGCTATGAATATTTAAAATATAAGTCTCCCTCTTTTTCTCCGGTAGAAGCCTAACCCCTTTGGTTGATGAATTCATCAAGCCGGATTCGAATTGCATCGCTGCTTCCCAGTTTAACGGAAGTGGTATGCAAACTGGGATTTGAAGACCAATTAGTCTGCCGTTCTCACGAGTGTGATTTTCCACCCTCTGTTACCCATTTGCCGATAGTAACAGAACCGAAATACTCTGTATCGAAGACCGATCAAAGCAAGGATATTCATCAATCTATCACCGAGCTTCTTCAGCAGGGCCTTTCCGTTTATCGGGTAGATGACGAAAAATTAGCAGAGCTAAACCCAGATATCATTTTCACTCAGGATCACTGCGAAGTTTGCGCCGTCTCTTTTCACGATTTAGAGCTCGCCATCGAAAACTATCTGGATAAGGATGTGGAAATTGTATCTGTCTCCCC
>PWFZ01000324.1 GCA_003555185.1 Balneolaceae bacterium
AAGTGCACTTTGCTCCGACATCGGACACCCTACCTGTAAAGTAACATTTTCTGCATAGTTTGCCTCAATTTCAAAGAGATTGAAATTATGCTTCAGTTTATCAATAACTGATTGTTGATTGTAGGGGTAGGTAATTGAAAATTCTTGTGTGGCGACGATGGTTTTCAAAGCCGCATTTTCAATTGACTGCCCGGTGGCTTTTCCATAGGCGTCAATTAATCCACTCTTTCCCAGATTTGTGCCGCCATAATAGCGAACTACAATGGCCATAATATTTACCAGTTCTGATGATCGCAGCGCATTTAAAATGGGGGGACCTGCTGTACCGCCCGGTTCGCCATCATCCTGACTGAATTCTGTAAGATTAACCGGATTAATACGGAAAGCATAACAGTGATGAGTGGCCGTTGGATGAATATTTTTTATTTCATCAAGATATTTTTCGGCAGAAGAAATGTCTTCAGCAGGTGAAATATAACTTAAAAACTTGGATCCTTTGATACGGTAATCTGCTGTATATGACTGTGTGATAGAGTACAAAGTGAGTATATTAATTTTGCTCAGATTAACATTCCAATTTAGATGATTTCTGAATAAGATAGTAAGGGATTTGAAAAGCGCTTCTACCTTGCCTTTTACACCAAATTAGGCGACTTTTACTGCCACAAAAAGGAACAAAACTACGTGGTGATTCGTTATTGTCTAAGCTTATACATCATCACTGCGTTTAGCAAAAGATTAAAATAAAATATGCCCTCACTCTTAAAAGCCGCTACCTCTCAGGTTGGCCGTAAAATCCTCACCGGTTTAACCGGACTCTTTCTCGTTTTTTTCGTCATTTTTCATCTCGGTGGTAATCTCGCCATCTTCGGTGAACCCGATGCTATGAATCGATATTCGTTGATGCTGCATAACTTTGGTCCGCTGTTATGGATAGCCAGAGTCGGTCTGCTACTTACATTTGTTGTTCATGCCTGGATAGGGCTTTCCATCTGGTGGAACAAACGAAAAGCCCGTCCTCAGAAATACGCAGTATATAGCAGTAAGGGAGGCCCTAGTAAGCAAAGTCTGAGCTCAAGAAGCATGGCATTTACGGGAGTGGTATTAATCATTTTTGTGATTTTCCATATCAACACATTTGCGTTAGGCGAAATGGGAACGGTAATGATCGACGGTCAACAGGCACACGATATTAAGTCTCTTGTAATCGAGACGTTTCAAAATCCATTTTATGCATTTGGGTATGCGTTTGTGATGTTACTGCTGGGAACTCATTTGGGACATGGAATCTGGAGTGCATTTACATCACTTTCCATTCACAATCGTAAACTGTCGGCAATGATCTATTCACTGGGAGTAATTTTTGCAGTTATTCTTGCTGTTGGATTCTTGTTTATACCGATCTACGTTTACTTTGGCGGGGGTTGTGAAGCCGCTTTAATTCAGTGTCACTAATCATTTACAGATAATTGATAAGACCATAATTTTATGAAATTAGATTCAAATATACCTGAAGGACCCCTTGAAGAGAAGTGGAGTCGACACCTCAAAGATCTTAAGCTGGTTTCACCGAATAACAAACGTAAGCATAAAGTAATTGTCGTTGGAACAGGATTGGCAGGAGCTTCAGCGGCATCTAGTTTAGCTGAACTTGGATATCAGGTTTCCACCTTTTGTATTCAGGATTCTGCCCGCCGGGCACACAGTATTGCAGCTCAGGGTGGAATTAATGCAGCAAAGAATTACCCGAATGATGGTGACAGCGCATGGCGTCTTTTTTATGACACCATCAAAGGCGGCGATTACAGAAGCCGTGAAGCCAATGTGTATCGGCTTGCACAAAACTCGAACAGTATTATTGATCAGGCGGTTGCTCAGGGCGTTCCTTTTGCCCGCGAGTACGGTGGACAATTGGATAACCGGTCATTTGGCGGCGCACAGGTATCCCGAACTTTTTATGCCCGTGGTCAAACAGGACAGCAGCTATTATTAGGTGCATATCAATCTATGATGAAAGAAGTCCATTCAGGGAAGATCAAAAATTATCCCCGCCATGAAATGCTTGACTTGGTGAAGGTTGACGGAAAAGCGCGCGGAATTATTACAAGAAATTTAGTTGATGGATCCATCAACAAATATGAAGCAGACGCTGTTGTGCTTTGTACAGGGGGATATGGCAACGTATTTTATCTCTCTACAAATGCAAAGAATTCAAACGTTACAGCCGCATGGAGATGTCACAAACGTGGAGCCGCATTTGCGAATCCATGCTATGTACAAATTCACCCAACCTGTATCCCGGTAAGCGGCGACTATCAATCCAAGCTAACTCTGATGAGTGAAAGTTTGAGAAATGACGGTCGTGTATGGGTTCCCAAAGATCCAAAGGATGAACGTAAACCAAGTGACATCCCTGATGAGGATCGTTATTACTACCTCGAAGAAAAATATCCGAGTTTTGGAAATCTTGTGCCACGTGATGTTGCATCTCGAAACGCCAAGATGGTTACGGATGCCGGAATGGGCGTTGGGGAAACGGGACTGGCAGTTTATCTGGATTTCAGAGACGCAATTGAGCGTGAGGGACGTGATGCTATTGCCGCTAAGTATGGCAACTTATTCGATATGTATCAAAACATTACGGATGAAAATCCTTACGAAACCCCAATGAAAATCTTCCCGGCTGTTCATTATACAATGGGTGGTTTATGGGTTGATTATAATCTAATGAGCAATATTCCCGGTTTGTTTGTGGCAGGGGAGGCAAACTTCTCTGATCATGGAGCAAACCGACTGGGTGCCAGTGCATTAATGCAGGGCCTCTCTGATGGATATTTCATCATTCCGCACACTGTAGGTAATTATATTGCAGGCGAAGAGATTACAAAGATTTCCACTGAACATGAAGCATTTAACGAGGCGGCAGAATCATCAAGCAAGAATCTCGATAAACTGCTCTCAATTAATGGTGATAAAACCGTAGTAGAATTTCACCGTGAGCTGGGTAAAATCATGTGGGACAAAGTTGGTATTTCCCGTTCTAAAGAAGGCCTTGAAGAGGCTATCGAACAGATCAGAGCTCTTCGAAAAGAGTTTCATGAAAATGTTCGTGTTCCGGGGGATTCCACCTACTATAATAAGTATTTGGAATTTGCACACCGTGTAGCCGATTTCTTTGAACTGGCTGAACTGATGGCACTTGATGCTCTTGATCGAGCTGAATCAGCCGGATGTCATTTGCGTGAAGAATACCAAACTGACGAAGGCGAAGCCCTGCGAAACGATGAAGATTTTTCATACGTATCTGCATGGGAGTACGGCGGTGTAAATGGCAAACTGGAGACAACCCTGCATAAGGAACCGCTCAATTTTGAGTTCGTGGAATTGAAACAAAGAAGTTATAAATAAGAGTCTATTATGAGTGAAATGACAATTAATTTAAAAGTATGGCGTCAAGATAGCGCCGCTACTGAAGGAAAATTCCAGGATTACAAATTGAGTGGCGTAAGTGAGCACATGTCATTTTTAGAAATGCTTGATGTGCTGAACGAGAAATTGATCAAAGAAGGTAAAATTCCTGTTGAGTTTGATTACGATTGCCGCGAGGGAATTTGCGGTTCTTGTAATCTTGTGATCAACGGAAAAGCTCATGGTCCCAAGCATATGACCGCTGCCTGTCAGCTGCATATGAGAAATTACAATGACGGCGATACTATTGTAGTTGAACCGCCGCGTGCCAAGGCATTTCCTATTGTTCGAGATCTTG
>PWFZ01000027.1 GCA_003555185.1 Balneolaceae bacterium
GCAACAACGGCAACTCCGATAACAGCAGCTCGTCCGATCCAGACCAGCTCTTTTTCAGGTGCATTTGGTTTTAAGAACCCTTTGTAAAAATCTTCGGCAATAGCACTTGAACAGACAAGCAGCTGGGAATCAACTGTACTCATCACTGCGGATAGAATAGCCGCAAGTACTATACCTGCAATCCAGGGATTAAAAAGAACCTGAGTTAATTCCAGAAATACGATTTCCTGATCTCCCGCAGCAAGGGGGGCATCTGCAAAGAAAGCGATTCCTGTGAATCCAACAAAAATGGACCCATAAAGGGCAAATACCATCCATGTCATACCGATGAGTTTTGCCTTAGGAACATCTTTTTCTGACCGAATAGCCATAAATCGAGCTAAAATATGCGGCTGACCAAAGTAGCCTAATCCCCATGCCAGTAGCGAAACGATCCCAATAAAGGTCATCCCGGAAAATACATCAATGTAGGCAGGGTCCATTCCTGCTGTAGTGGCTACAATTTCATCCCAGCTCATATAGGTGACAATAATTACCAAAGGAGCGGCAATCAAAGCAAGAAACATTAGAATACCCTGGAAAAAGTCTGTCCAGCTAACGGCAAGAAATCCTCCAAGAAACGTATAGGCAACAATAATGATGGTTCCTGTCCATAAGGCAATGTTTCGATCAAGATCGAAGGCACTTTCGAATAGTGTGGCGCCTGCAACCAAACCTGAAGCTGTGTATACAGCAAAGAAGACCAAAATTACAAGGGCTGAAATAACCCGAAGCATTCGAGATTTGTCCTGAAATCGATATTCCAGATAATCGGGCAGGGTGATAGAATCCTGAGCAACCTCGGTATACTTTCGCAATTTCCGGGCTACAAACTGCCAGTTCAGATAAGCTCCAATGGCAAGTCCGACGGCAATCCATATTTGGTTCAGTCCAAATGCGTAGACTGCACCGGGAAGCCCGAGCAAAAGCCATCCACTCATATCGGAAGCACCGGCACTAAGCGCGGCAACTCCGCTTGTTAAGTTTCGGCCGCCGAGTATGTAATCAGACAGGGTGTCGGTATTTCTGTAGAAAAATATTCCAAAAGCGATGAGAGCAATAAAGTAGACAATAAATGTGGTTAGGGTAGCTGTATTCATTCGTTGTCCCTCCTCGTTTCATAAAAATAAGTAACGATTGAAATGACGACAACGGCCAGCATTGGCACAAACAGCCAAAACCACGTGGCAAAATTCAGTGACGTTTCTTCCATAAAAATAGACCTCAATTAAAAACTAATATTTATTCAGCCATTGATAAGGATTTTGCCATCAAGTAACAAGTCTGATCGATTAATGAAATCAAGGTCTCTATGTTCGTCATGCCGTGCTTGACACGGTATCTCGGAACCTTGAAATAGAAGGGGATCCAAGAACGAAGAGCGCTTCTTTGAACGTGTTGCAAGAGATCTTTTCTGATTTTAGTTCAGAATCCTCCCACTTTGGTAGGGGCAGGAGATGCCGCCCCGAAAGCGAGTTCGGGACGGCATGACTGTGGTCTATCTCTGAACCCATAGTTAGGAAAGAAAACCAAAAAGTGAGTAACTGTTCTCAAACAAAGAAACCCAAGCCCCAAAGCGGGCGCAAGCAATAGCATAGGGCAGCGCCCTATGTATATAGCGTCTGTTCAAGAAGCCCATCGGTATATCCATTGACAAAGGTTTAGTATCAATTTTCCGATGGGTAAATAGACATACATAAATCAACGTATGCCTTCCATGGATGAATTTATGGGAAATCCCCTCGTATTTACTTAAAAACTCCAACAAGTTTTTAGCCTCGGGGATGATTTTATGATTCACTAAACCTCATAGGGCGGTGCCCGCGGAGCACTGCTTCGCAATGCCAATGAAATGATTTATACACATGTAGATATTTACAAGTGATATATCCCTCAATTCCTGTAGAAGCGCTTTCTATATGCTATTGCTATAGCCCTTTCAGGGCAGGGTTTGTGAATAGAAAATCATTATTCGGCGTAAGCTTAGTAACTAGTTCAAATTCAAGCGTTGATCATGCGAAGGCATGCTTCGCGGCTAATCATGTTCAACCCATTCGGGTTTGGTTATTTTTATTGGTTGACTCCAAGAATTGTGTCAACCTATTTCAGTATAAGACCTGTGTCTATACAATCAACGACTATTCATTGATGCAAACCCCACTTAGAATAAACTCAGTTAACTGCTTTTCAAGTTCATAAGGATTGGCTTCTTCGGCATGATCCGTATACCAGTAGTAAACCCAACGCACGGATGATAGAACGGCGTGTGTGATTATATCAAGATCAAACGGGCGGAAATGTTTTTTCTCGATACCTTCTTTAATGATTACCCGGACTTTCTCTTCATACTCAGCTCGTCGATCCACAAATTCCGTCAGTTTTGGATCTTTTAAATTCCGCCACTCATTTACCAAAAGTCCTACCTGGTAAGGCTTGCTAGAGGTAAGGTTAATATTAAGTGAAACGAGAGCCTTCATTTTTTCAACCGGATCGTAGCTCGATTCCTGAATGTGATCTATGCCGGTGTGAAAATCTTCAGAAATCTGGAAGAGATACGTTTCTAACAGAGCCTCTTTTGAGTCGATGAAGTTATAGATATTTGAGACTTCAAATCCCATTCTGTCGGCAAGGTCTCGCATGGTTGTAGCCTTATATCCTTTTTCATGAATCATCTTTAACGACTCATCTAAAAACTTCTTTTTTCTTGGGCTTACTTTTAAAGGCATAGAGCAGTTTTGTTTGTTTTTCGAGAACAGAATTCTATATTGATATGAACAACTGTTCACCAATCAATTAACGTATGCCAATATATCATAAACTCGGAAAAATTCCTCCTAAAAGGCACACGCAGTTCAGAAAGCCCGATGGAGAGCTATATCACGAACAAGTTTTTGGAACCATTGGGTTTGATGGGATGTCATCAATCCTCTATCACAACCATCCGCCAACTATGGTGCGGAGTATTAAAGATCCTGTAGATGTGAGCCCAAAAGTTGCTGTCGAAAATAACATCACGGCACGGCTTTTAAAAGGATTTGAAGTGAAGCCGAAAGATGATTTTTTAGAGAGCCGCGAAGCAATTCTTACCAATTCTGATGTGACCATTCATCTCGCTTCCCCAAAGAAGTCGATGACCGATTATTTCTATAAAAATTCAGAAGCGGATGAGCTGATTTTTGTCCACAAGGGGAGTGGGACATTAAAGACACTTTTTGGAAATATTGATTTTGAATATGGAGATTATCTGCTGATTCCCCGTGGTGTGATTTATCAAATCCATTTCGATACCGAAGAAAACAGGCTTTTTATTACAGAATCCTCTGTACCAATTTATACTCCTAAGAGATACAGAAACTGGTTTGGTCAGCTGCAGGAGCACTCACCGTATTGTGAACGTGATTTAAAGCTACCTGAAAATCTAGAGCCTCACGATGAAAAAGGAGAGTTTTTGATGAAGATCAAGAAAAATGGAATGATGCATCATCTGCAATATGCATCGCACCCGTTTGATGTGGTAGGATGGGATGGGTACAACTACCCGTACGGATTTTCAATTCATAACTTTGAATCGATTACGGGACGAATTCATCAGCCGCCACCGGTTCATCAAACCTTCGAAACATCTGCATTTGTAGTGTGCTCCTTTTGTCCACGGTTATACGATTATCATCCCAATGCTATTCCTGCACCATACAATCACTCCAATA
>PWFZ01000224.1 GCA_003555185.1 Balneolaceae bacterium
CCGGCTGCTATGTGGGTGGAGAAGAGCGGAGTCTTCAGCCAGTCGGAACGCAGATACCACTATGTCCCCAAACTTGCAGATCCACAGGGAGAAGCAAGAAGTGATTTCGACATTCTGATCGATTTGGCCGATCGCCTCGGACATTCCGACCTCTTCCCCAACCGTACACAGGAGGATATCTGGAACGAATGGAAAAAAATCTCCAGCCACTCTTATTATAATTTTGAGGGAATTACCTACGATCGGCTCAAGAATCAGCCCGGGATTTTGTGGCCATGCCCGGATGAGGATCATCCGGGAACCTGTAGAAGGTACGTTCCCGGGGAAGACCCAATGGTTCGAAATAAGGATGCAAAAATGGATTTTTACGCACGTCCCGACGGCAGGGCGATTATCTACCTTCATGAGCAGGAACCACCCTATGAACCGACTAATGAAGAGTATCCCCTGACACTCACAACAGGGCGCGTGCTGGAACACTGGCATACGGAAACAATAACACGGGGAATTGCTGACCTAAAAGGTGTTAGAACCGATTTTCTTGAAGTACATCCTGCTGATGCCCGTAAATATGAACTGAGCGAAGGAGATCCTGTGAAAGTTCTCAGCCGTCGGGGAGATGCCGATTTCGTTACGCGTATAACCGGTAATATTCGCGAAGGACTCGTGTTTGCCACTTTTCATTCGGCAAAGCACCTCGTCAACAAAGTAACCAGTGATGCGGTGGATCCACTCTCCCGGCAACCAGACTACAAGCGCTGCGCAGTCAACATCGAAAAAGTTGCGGAAATCGCCTGATCAAAACTCAACCTATTTTGTCATGGAAAAACAAACATTCACTCCGCTTTTCTCATTTCTAACTTTTCTGGTAATTACCGGTCTTACAGCTGCTGTAATTGGAATATACGTGGTCGATAATTCGTCTCAGGACGAGGCTTTGTTTAAAGCGTACCATGATTTTGACAGGAGCGAAATAACTATTGAAGAGTCAAAAGCCACAATATATGGCAGTACCTATGCATTTTTTGTGCAGGGGCAGGGTGACCAACCCCAAGCCATCTCTCCTTCAGTCGAGCAGGGAATATCGGTAGGAGAGTTAATGAGGATTGCCGGTATTTTAGCAGTAGTTGCTGCACTAATTATTCTGATCATGATCGAATTTGTGTACAAAGATCGTGTTAACCGGATGAACTATCGCCTGCTATTGATTATCAGCCTGTTTGTTCTGCCGGTGATTGTCGGCCTTGGCACCAGCGCAACCGTTTTGGAGACAACAAAAACCGTACAATCCTGCGGTACCTGTCACGTGATGGATCCGTTTGTCAATGACCTGTATGACCCGGAGAGTACATCACTCGCTGCACGCCATTATAAAAACCAGTGGATCTCAGAATATCAGTGCTACACATGCCATACTACCTACGGCGCACATGGCACATTTGAAGGAAAGCGAGACGGTTTTCGTCACTGGCTGCTATTTGTAACCCAAACTTGGGAAGACCCGATTACCTATGCCGGCAGCTATCCAAATATGAATTGTACAGCATGCCATGGAGGTACACCTGCCTATCAGGAAGTGCCAAGCCACATTGCGCTGCGAGATAAATTTAGAACCGATGAGGTGAGCTGTACTTCCTGCCACGGGCCGGCACATCCCACACCAAAAGAGCGGGATGATGTTCCCGAACACGGACCTGTGGATCGACAAACGGCATCCCAAATAAGTGACATTGATGTCAAAAATCTTGAAAAATTGGTGGAGGCCCTGAATGAGTAATACGCAAAAAGAGACTGTACATGATGAAAACCCTCAAGTAGTAGACAAGCTGGTTCGCACTGCTATACTTTGTACAATGGCCGGCATGATTCTGATACTTACCTTTTTGGTCTTTGGATTCCAAGCATGGAGCGTTGGACTCGGCATGTTTCTCGGTATGCCGGTTATGTTGTTTGGCGTAGGTCTTTATGTAGTCGCTGTATTCCGGGATTTAAAGAACAGAAACGTTTTGGACGATGAGTAGAGATTTCCACCTGTAAGAAAAAGCCAAGTTTGCAGTCAAATTCCTCGAATACCCCTCAAATGTAAAGCTGAACGCTTTAGATTCACTTCCACCGGCAGAGAGATTTTTAACTCCTCACTCA
The DNA here is from genome assembly GCA_003555185.1 of Balneolaceae bacterium. Taxonomy (GTDB): domain Bacteria; phylum Bacteroidota; class Rhodothermia; order Balneolales; family Balneolaceae; genus SW132. The sequence goes on from PWFZ01000224.1 coordinate 2,143, forward strand.
ACCAATTTCTCCTCTTTCCAAACAGTCTCATTTTCAAAGGTCTCTTTTTTCCAGATCGGTACGTCTTGTTTGATTTTGTTCATCGCTTCTGCAGTGGCGGCAAATGCATCTTTTCGATGCGCGGAACTTACGGCCAGAACGATTGATGCTTCTCCAATCGGCACAAGTCCGGTTCGGTGAACGATCCAAATTCGCTTTAATTGATGCTTCGACATCAGTTCCTCTGCAATTTCCCGAAGCTCTTTAATGGCCATCTCCCGGTAGCAATCATAGTAGAGTTCAATCACCCGCTTTCCATCATGGTGATTGCGAGTCGTTCCGGTAAAAATATTCACCGCACCGGCTTCCGGGTGGTTTACAAAATCAAAAGCTTTTTCCAGGTCAAGTGGAGCCTGTTGAATATCTACAAATAGTGAGTCGTGAATGTCTTTCATGGTAGTAATCTTTATCTGGTATAAACCCTCCAAGGGTTCGGAACCGTTGGAGGTTTTTAAAAAGTCCCCATTCGAGAGGCTGTGAGATTCTGTTGAATCAACAAAATCATGGATCATTCCATCGTGCTTTATTGCCACTGAAACACAGAAAAGTACAGAGCGTTCAGTGTATTTCTGTGTTTCAGTGGCATTTTCTCACAGCCTCTCGAAGGGGGAAGAGTCCGCAGCTAGCGGACCAGGGGGATGAACCTATGAACACTGATTTGGCTCAACACTTAATTTTTTTGGCATTGAATTCTCAATTTTCCATCCCTCATCGCCCCCTTTGAACAAGGACACTCTTCAATAAATTTATATATAGATCTCATGTAAATCTAATTAACAATAAACTGACTGGACAATTCACCCACCAATTGCGATCATACTGCGATTCTCCATATCAGAAAGTTTCTCCATCCCCGCGTGTGCTGCTTTTTTAGAACGTACACTCAGCCGGATAATCTCTTTTAAATTATGCCCTTTTCTTAAAGCTGCAAGCAAATCAGCCTCCTGGTTTGAAAACAAACAGTTTTTCAGTTTGCCGTCGGCAGTCATTCGCAACCGGTTACACGTTCCACAAAACGGTTCAGTCATAGAGCTGATCACTGCAAACGTCCCTTCTCCTCCTTCTACACGAAAACTTTTTGAGGTGGAGTGCTTTCCATCAGTCAGTTTCTCAATGTTGTAATGTTTCCGAGCCTCATTCAATACATCCTGGTAGGTCACCAGTTTATTTGTGTCCCATTTATTGCCATTAAACGGCATAAATTCGATAAATCGTACGTGTATTGGCGTAGTTCTCGACCACTCCAGCATCGGCTGAATCTCATCTTCATTGAAATCCTTCAGCAGCACTGTATTAATCTTGATGCGAAGCCCCTCTGCCATCCCCTTCTTTATATTTTCCATCACTTTATCAAACCGATTTCGGCGGGTAACGGCTTCAAACTTTTCAGGGTCCAGCGTATCAAGACTAACATTAATCGACGTAAGGCCTACTTCTTTAAATTTGTCAATAAACCGGTCCAGGAATACGCCATTTGTGGTGATATTCAGGTCCCGAAACCCCATCTCATAAAGCCTGTCCAATATTTCAGGCAGCTCCTTGCGCGCCATTGGCTCTCC
>PWFZ01000452.1 GCA_003555185.1 Balneolaceae bacterium
CAAAGTTCTATGAAGCTAAGAAGTTATCCAAATTCTTTCACAACTGCCCAAGCACCAAAACACAAACTCTCTCTCTCTCTCTCTCTCTCTTAATTTTTTTCCTAATTTTCTCAGCTTGTGAAAGTTCTATCGGCGGAGAAGATGAATTGGATGACCTCTCATGTACAGTGAATGATTTTAGCGCGGTTGGGGACTATATAGCCGCCTGGGAAATTTGTGAGTTGGAAGATGAGTTTGAGCGGTACAATCGTGTGACTCTTACAACTCTGGATGAGAGTTTTAAAGTTCAGGTGTCTGAATCTGATTACAATTCCTATAGCCCATTAATTTGGGCCTCCGGCAATAATCTTAATGTTATATATACCAAAAATACATCAGATACACAGGAGTTAATTTATGCAAATCAAATTATGCGTAAGGTGTATACTTTGGACGGAGAGTTGGTATCAGAGGAAACCCTGATGGAGGTTGGGTCGGGAAGATTCGGTACGTTTCAGGTACCTCTAAGGAAGATTGAACGCGGGCCCAGCTCCACCGTGGTGTATTGGGCAGATAATGAGGTGGAAGGTTTGGCAAGGGCAGCAAATCTGTTTGAAATAGAAAACGGGGAGGTTGCCGGAAGCCGATATTTAACGGGCGTTCGCAGCGTTAACACTCCTCATGCGATCATGGATGGCGATCACTACATATTTGCGTTCATGTCTGGCCTTACCCCTGAAGAGATGCAGGAAAGAGATCTTGATTCAGATCAAAACAGTATTTTTATTGTGAAAACTGATAAAAATTTTCAGGTTCAGGGAGAAGAGCAAATAATCAATGTAGCGGGAGAATCAGATTGGGGTGTTTTACCCACCGCAGCCCCTTTCGATGGGGAGTATGCTGTAGTTTTTCGTTCTGCCAATCAGCCATCCAATGTCTTGGACAGATTAAATTTGCGAATATATGATCCCGAAGCCGAAGAGGTGATTCATTCAGAAGTTTGGGCCTGGTTCAACTATCTCAATCACCAAACCCTTACGGATGCTGCAGGTAACCTCATGATATTTTATATGGAATCGGACGGTGGTTTTGCTGCCGGTGAATACAATCTGCGGGCAAAAGTTATCTTCCGGGATAACTATGAAGCGGAAGATCATTTTATAATGACTGTCTATAATCCAAATTTTGAGCTTGAGCAGCTGGACCAGGATTTAATCAGGGTTTATTATGGCGAAGCCAGCGGCCGTATTGTTTCCGGAGAATTTAGCCTTGATTCGATCGGCAGTTAAAGGCTGGGTATTTTATTTAGAAAAAAAGCCATCCCAAATTGAAGAATCAGGATGGATTTTGAATATCTTTGGTGTAAATCAGACGCTCATATGTTATCAGAAGATATCTATTCACTAAATATCTTATTTTCTTTTTAAATGGGAAATGAATAATGGAGATGATCTGGCACCTACTACAAGAGACGCAAGCACCGGCGGATTCTAAAGCCGGATGCAGATTGACAGGTACATCCAGGTCATTTTCCTTTCGTTGAAGAACAACAGTACCAATAGAACCATCCCGTAGGGATAGTATCTACGATTTATGAGCGATTCTGCTGCGTCAGGTTCCATCATTTACTTGCCATATTCCTCTAACTTAGCCGGAACACCAACATGATTTACAGCGTAGGATGTGACATAGCCAAAGATGAATTTACAGCCTGTTTGCTTACTTATGAGCTCACTACCCAGAACAGTAACGTTCATTCGCGGAAAACCTTTAAAAACAATTTGTCCGGGGCGAAGGCATTTATAAAATGGATTGCACGCCAGACAAAGGGCTCTTCGGCGCAAATTCGCTGCACGATGGAAGCGACCGGGATTTATCATGAAACCCTGGCTCTGCATGTGGTTGAAAAAGCCATCCATATCCATCTTAGCGTTGTGTTGCCTTCCAAGGCTAAATCCTATCTTGCCTCTCGCGGGCTGCGCAGCAAAACCGATAAGATAGACGCCTACGGGCTTGCCCTGATGGGCAGCGAGCGCAAGCTTGACCATTGGAAAGGCATTGATCCGTTCTGGCGGGAACTTCGCCAACTCACCCGAACCCGGGCGAATCTGCAACATCAAATCACGGAGCTGTCCAATCAGCTTCATGCTCAAACTCATAGCGGGATCCAGATTGCTGAAGTTCAGAAAACCCTGAAAAAGCTCATCAAAACACTTCGCAGGGAGAGAAAGCGTCTTGGCGAACTTATAGAAAAGCATCTGGCTAGCCGTCCGGAGTTATCCGAGCGCATGGATATGGTGGACAGTATCCCTGGCATAGGACGACAAACCATTGCTATTATTCTGGCTGAAACACTGGGGTTTGAGAACTTTACCAGCAGTAGCCAACTCATGAGTTTTAGCGGGTATGATGTGATTATCAACCAATCCGGTAAACACATCGGCAAAGAAAAAATATCGAAAAAGGGAAGTCCCCACATCCGGGCTGCTATGTTTATGCCGGCCAGCACGATTGTAAGAACCAAGCCAAAACCCTTATATGCGTTCTATAGTCGTTTACTGAGCAAACATGGAATTAAAATGAAGGCGCATGTAGCGGTACAGAAAAAACTATTAAGTTATATGTATACCCTGTGGAACAAACAGCAGTATTACGATCCGGCCAGGATTACCGAACAACAAAACCTTCATCAAAAAAGAATAGCCCCTCCATACATTGACGGAGAGGCTACAGTAGATACATCGTTCGCGTTAGCTCACGATGTTCTTTGAATAAAGGTAACAAATTAAACTTGAATTTTAACACAGTACCTGACAGGAATCCTCGCGAACTGCCCGCGTGGCTGCGCTGTCAGGTCTCAGGCCGATTTTACCGTCACTCTATCACCGGATTACACGGAAATTCTCCCTGTTCGCCAGCTTGCGGTTTTACAAAAACGGCTGAAGTGAGTGCAGGTACTGTAAAAACACCATCCACCTCAGTTGCTGAACGAACCATCTCATCCGATCCATTCCGTTGTATGTGATGAAGTTCCATCTCGCTAATTCCGAGATCAATTTCCTGTGACTGAAGATCAGCATTGAAAATCACCAGGATTCCATCAAGATCCGGATCGAGAGTTTCCCCTGCGCACTGCCCGTCTGAAATCGTCATGGCAATAATGCCCGGCACCTGACTGGAGCCCGTGTTGTGATAACCCACACGAGTGTGGACCTGTTCTGCATCTTGCAATCTGAACAGGGGAGAGCTGTAGCGGATTTGAAGCTGTTCCAGGAATTGCCGGTGTGCCAGTTCCATATGCTCTTTTTCTACAGAAATATTAGGGTTGGTCATGAACTCTTTGTGATCATCCCACTGTTCGGCATTATCCCATTCCGGCGGCAGGCCGATCGCCCAGTTGTGCCTTTCCATGGTGTAATCCACAGCGTTAAACCAGTCGCCGGATACATAGCTGTTTCGGTCCATCGATTTGGATCGAAGCAAATCAGTTCCAAGCTGGTAAAATGGAATGCCCTGACCATAATTTATGAATGAGTTGCTGAGCATGTGAATCCGCACGCGTTTATCTATACCGAGATCGAAGGGAAGCTTTGCCTGCGTATTGTCCCAGAGCGTTTCATTGTCGTGTTTGTCGATATAGTTAACTGATTCCTGTGGATTTAGCGCATAGCCGATCATCTCGTTGCCGCCATCTACTGATTCATCAAAACGGTTGATGTAAGAATATGTACTGAGATTTCC
>PWFZ01000296.1 GCA_003555185.1 Balneolaceae bacterium
GCAAAACGTTTCGATGCCGAACTTACCGGACTGGCAGTTGTAGATGTTACTAATATTAATACTGTAATAGGTTTGGCTGGGTATGGTTCGATAGCGTATGGACGAGAAATTTGGTCAGAAATGGCTGAAGAAACCCGAAATGTGGCTGAAAGGTTACTTAATTCATTTAAGGAATCGGTAGAAACTGCCGGAGTTCGCCATCGTGACATAAAAAAGCAGGGGGCTTCGGCTGAAATGATCATTGAAGAGATGAAATATCATGATTTACTTATACTTGGTAGAGATTCCCGCTTTTTCTATAACGAACCGGATAAGGACACAAAAACTCTGGCCAAAGTTGTGAAAGGTGGTGCAGCGCCGACTCTTGTTGTCACAGATGAATATCGTGATATCGAAAAAATCATGATTGCATTTGACGGCAGCTCTGCATCGGTTCGTTCTCTGAAAGGCTTTGTACATCTGCTTCCATATGGAAAAGATATTGATATAGATTTGGTAAATGTAGCGGATGGCGAATCGAGCGAAGTTATGGACAGATCTGCCCATGTTTTAAACTCAGCAGAGAATTATTTGAAAGCTCATAACTTCAATTATATTATAAAAACAGTACTTAAGAAAGGTAATCCGGGACAAAGAATTATGGATCGGCAAATGCAGAAAAACCCCGATCTTTTGCTATTGGGAGCGCACTCTGTTTCAGCAGTGAAACGATCGGCTTTCGGTTCTACAACGCACCACATCATTGAGAAAACAGAAGGGCCCTTATTTTTGAACCCTTAACAATAGATTTTTTGAAGTTGTCTGGTAATCATTAATTGAGCCTTTCGCCCTGCAAGTTATTAATGACCTTGCAGGGTCAATACCAGTAGAATTGATAGTGATTCTTATGGATTCTTTCATTGAAGAAAGCTCTTTGGTTTAATTTGATGATTTATAGCCATCAAAAAGTAACTGAAAAATTATGAAGTCTCTATAAGGTTCAAAACGTATTAGTCTTAAAAAATCTTTCAGGTACTTTTTGCAAAACTTATAAATAGTAATAGATTAGATGACTTAACAACTAATCATTAAGAAAAGTACTATGAACAAGACATCAGGAAAAGTAACGCTCATTACTTTATTTGCTCTATTCCTTATGGGATGTGGTTCTTTGATAAATGGTTCAACAGAATTTGTAGGAGTTACGAGTTCACCCTCCGGAGCAGAGGTTGAAATTAATAAAACAAAAATTGGCGAAACACCTTTAACCCAGGAATTATCGAGAAAAGATACACATTCGATTAAAATTTCAATGGATGGGTACGAATCTCACGAAATGATCATTAATAGAACAACCTCAGGGTGGGTATGGGGAAATATTCTTTTTGGGGGACTTATTGGACTGGCCGTTGATGCTTCCACCGGTGGAATGTATAAACTGAAGCCAAACGAAATTAATGCTCAGTTAACGGAATCGGGTAGGGCTTCTTTGCAAGATGGGGAATCGGACATTAATTTATTTGTCGAACTTGTAGAAAAAGTGGATGACAACTGGGAAAAAATTGGTCAGTTGGAAATGTCGGAATAGGTTTAATTCTGATTGTTACTCATTTTAATACAAAGGCTCAATTTTAAAAAGATTGAGCCTTTTGTTTAATTTACATCTGTAAGTCAGGAAAGAACTGATCCAGAACTCATGAAATCATTTATGTCTTTTATTCTTCTTATTGCCGGTGGATTTTTAGCTCTGCTTTTGGTGATGTACCTATTTCAGGATCGGTTGTTGTTTATGCCCTCATCAGGAATGGTTCATACTCCTGACTCTTTTGGAATTACTGCCGAAGATTTTTGGGTGGAGACGGGAGATGGTGTACAAATTCACGGGTGGTATTTTCCCAATGACAATTCTGAACAGGTGATTGTACTTTCTCATGGAAATGCCGGCAATATCAGCTATCGGATTACTATTGCCGAAACTCTTTTGGAGACCGGCGCAGCTGTTTTGATGTACGATTATCGCGGTTATGGAAAGAGTGAAGGAAGTCCGAATGAAAAGGGCTTATATAAAGATATTGAAGCAGTGGTTGCAGGACTGAAAAATGGAAAAGAGTATAAAGAGGAAAATATATTTATGTACGGCCGATCGTTGGGAGGGGCTGTCGCAGCGTATGCAGCCACTCAGTACAATTTAGGTGGATTGGTACTCGATTCTGCATTTAGAAATCTGCGAACAATGATAAGGGATGTGTATCCTTTTGTACCCACGGCTTTAGCCAGATATACATTCCCAACGGACGAATACCTGAAAGAGTTAGAAAATATACCGGTGATCATCATGCACAGTCCAAATGATGAAATAGTGGGATTTCACAATGGGGAATACCTGTTTGATGTGGCCAACGAACCGAAACAATTTGTTGAATTGCGTGGTGGCCATAACAATAACTTTTTTGAGTCGAGTGAACTCATAAAAGAGAGCTGGCGCGATTTGCTTGAGAGTGCTAAGGAAAGCAGGGCCTCTAATTAAACACTAGCTGGATTTGAGCCAAAAAAAGACTTAGTCATATAAAGCTAAAATTGATAAGCTTGACCTATTCTTGAAGCAGGGAGTTATAATGGAGTAATAGCTTTTCTAAATCATTGGGGTCTGAAAAGTCAATATTATTTTTGTCAGCAAAGTCTTCAATTTCACCCTCAAAATAATCGATATTTCGCATTACACGTCTCTCGCTTAAACGTCGTATGCGATTTACATCATCATCTCTCACTTTCATGTAATATGTAATATTCGGAAGGTACTCAACTTGTTGTGCAGCTGACCCATAAGAAGCAACTCCCTGTTGAAAACTTACGGTATGTTTTGCCATGAATTTTACTTCATCATCAATAATCATTTGAACAAATTCATCTTCAGATAAACGTCGTGCTTCAAATCCCTTTTTGAACACATACGTGGAGTTCTCTACATAAATTTCAAATTCTTTAATGGTGTTAGGATCCATGATAAATGCAGTATTATTCTCATTGAATTCCACTGTCATTTCATGCGCATTGTATCTAATTGGCACAACATCTGAGGCTTGTCCATTTACCAATTTTAAAGAGCCGTCATAAAAATTATCAAACAGATAAGGAGAACCATTTGCGTTTGCTGTCTTCCCTAATGAAATTTGATTGGTATTTACCATGTCGCGCAAGTACTGAGTAGTAATTCCATCACTATTTTGTCCCTGAGCGACTGGTGATGAAAATAAAACTCCGATTAGGAAACATGTGGAAATTGAAATGATTGATTGTTTCATAATCATAATTGATTTTTTAGTTGGTAAAGGGGGTGTTGATAAAAAGGTGTTTCAACATCAATGTTATTGTATACATTAATAACGTTAAAAAAAAATTAGATGAGAGCTGAAGGTTTGGTAATCGAAGAGTATATTCCATCTGTAGACTGATCCGCAATAATTTTTTTAGCTCAAATTCATAGCTCATATATGTATCTGATTTTTGACACTGAAACCACCGGCCTTCCTCAAAACTATTCTGCTCCGCTATCGGATTTCGACAACTGGCCGCGTTGTGTTCAGCTTGCATGGCAGCTTCACGATCATACAGGGAAACTGGTTTCGAGCGGAGATTATATCGTTCAGCCCGATGGCTTTACCATTCCGTTTAACTCGGAAAAAGTACACGGTATCTCAACGGAGATGGCTCGGGAGCAAGGTGTGCCGCTTGAAGA
>PWFZ01000013.1 GCA_003555185.1 Balneolaceae bacterium
ATGTTACTTCACAAACAGCATTTCGCGATAGATCGGCAGTGGCCAATAATCATCTGCGGTAAATCGTTCAAGAAGATCAACAGCATCACGGACCTTATTCATGGCCGGGATCAGAGTCTCTTTATACTCCATTCCGGTTTCCAGAATAGTACCGGTTCCCAATCCTTCCTGGGCTTCCGTCAATCCGGTCAGGGCTTCGCTGAGTTGATTCAGTGCATTATTCACCGTCACCAGCATCGACTCTGCACCTTTGGGATTGATCCCAAGTTCTTTGGCATCCTTCACCGCGGTTGACAGTTCATTTAAGTAACGGATTGCCGCCGGATACACCATCGTTCTGGCAATCGCTTCAGTTGTATCAACCTCAATGTTCAGGGTTGTTACATACTGCTCTGCAAAAATCTCCTGACGTGAATGTACTTCCCGCTCGCTAAGAACGCTGTACTTTTCAAACAGGTCAATGTTTTTCTTATCTGTAAGCGTTGGAAGAGCATCTGCTGTTGTTTTCAGATTTAGCAAACCACGCTTTTTAGCTTCTACCTGCCAGTCATCGGAATAACCATCTCCATTGAAGATCACGCTTTTGGTTTCTTTGAACGAATCACGAAGTACTTTCCCAAGTGATTCTTCAAGACCTTCATTCTCAACGGATCCTTCCAGTTTTGTACAGAGTTCATCAATTGCTTCTGCAACAATGGTGTTCAGTACGGTAATTGGAAATGAAATGGATTGGCTTGATCCCACTGCACGGAATTCAAATTTATTGCCAGTAAACGCAAACGGTGAAGTTCGGTTTCGATCTCCGGCATCTCGTGGCAATGATGGAAGAACGGGTGTTCCAAGCCCCATCAAACCGCTTTGTTTTGATTCTTTTAACCCACCGTTTAGAAGCTGTTGAATAATATCTTCGAGCTGCTCACCGATAAAAGCTGAGATGATGGCCGGCGGGGCTTCATTCGCTCCCAATCGGTGATCATTTCCTGCATGTGCAATGGACGCTCTCAACAGATCCTGGTGCTTATATACCCCACGAATAACGGCAGAAAAGAAGAAGAGGAACTGCATATTCTCGTGCGGACTCTCGCCGGGCTCAAGAAGGTTATCACCATCTTTGGTACTCATTGACCAGTTTAGGTGCTTACCACTACCATTCAAGCCATCAAATGGTTTTTCGTGCAGAACGCATTCGAGTCCATAATTTCTGGCAACTCGTTTCAGGGTAATCATCATCAACTGCTGATGATCTGCTGCAATGTTGCAGTTTTCAAAAATTGGGGCGATCTCATACTGACCCGGAGCCACTTCGTTGTGACGTGTTTTTACCGGAATTCCCAGTTTATAAAGCTCTCGTTCTGCTTCAAGCATAAACGATAATACGCGGTCCGGAATAGATCCAAAATAGTGATCGTCCAATTCCTGGCCACGCGGCGGCTTCGCTCCTACCAGCGTTCGGTTTGAGGATACAAAGTCAGGTCGTCGATAGTAGAACTCCTGATCGATCAGAAAATATTCCTGCTCACAACCAACGGTTGATACCACACGATTACTCTCTTTGCCAAAAAGTTTAAGCGCACGCTTTGCCTGTGTATCCAGTGCTTCAACAGATCGCAGAAGCGGTGTTTTATGATCCAGTGCTTCGCCTGTCCATGAGGCAAACGCAGTTGGGATACAAAGGTACTTTCCATTCTGGTTTTCAATCAAAAATACCGGTGATGTTGGATCCCATGCGGTGTATCCACGCGCTTCGAATGTTTGACGAACTCCGCCATTTGGAAAACTGGATGCATCCGGCTCGCCTTGAATTAACTCCTTACCGGAAAATTCAGCAACGGCTCCGCCACCCTGATTAGGAGTAATAAAACTGTCGTGCTTTTCAGCGGTTGCACCTGTCAGAGGCTGAAACCAGTGAGTGTAATGCGTGGCTCCTTTCTCGGATGCCCACTCTTTCATTGCCAGCGCTACAGCGTCAGCAACGGATGAATTCAACTGCTTTCCATCTTCAATCGTATTCTTTAATTCCTTCCAAACTACTTTGGGCAACCTCTCTCTTAGTGATTCTAAGGTGAGAGTGTTCTTGCCAAATATTTCAGCGATTTGAGAATTCTTGAAATCACCATTTGTGCCGGGAGTCCAGCCTTTTGCGGCAGCCAGCGTATCATAGCGTTGATTCGATTGTATCATGGTAAAATAGAGGTCGGGTTTGTGTGTAATTTTATGACAAGCAAAATATATTAGAATTTGACTGTAAATAAAATTAATGAGTTAATATTTTAAAAAAAACTTACTATAAAAGCTTAATTCACTTTTTAATTTAATTAATTAATGCGAAAGCGCTTTTAATTTAAAAACATCTACTTTATTAATGATTCATAGGGGGTAGCACTAATCTTTTAAAGCATGAACATTAATCTGTATCTTGATTGAATTATGAGCTGAATTTTTTAATGCTCCTTTCTTAACAAGTTGGAGTAAAAGTCTTCGCCAGCCGGCGGAGACATTTAGAGGGGTGTCCATAAGATTTATCCATGTACTGATAAACATCCCCCTCAATCTCGCTAGCGCGGGATAAAATAGGAGCCCTTTATTAAGGGGAGTTAATTTAAAAATCGAGCTCAGTTTTAAAACTAAAAGCTCTAACCCTGAACCAAAATCCCCTCTATTGACTTCCCAAAAATTATCCATTTGGTTCGATGCAGCACGCCCAAAAACATTAGCCGCCGCACTGGTTCCCATTATGGTAGGAGCCGCACTTGCATGGAACGATGGTCTTTTCAGATTAGATACTACGGCCGTTGCCCTATTCTGCGCAATTGCCATTCAAATAGGCACAAATTTCGCCAACGACTACTTCGATTTTATTAAGGGTGCAGACACCGATGAACGGATAGGATTTCAAAGGGCAACAGCAACGGGTCTTATATCACCCCGGGCGATGCTGACCGCTACCATTATCACCATGAGCATCGCTTTTTTGGCAGGCCTCTATCTTGTTTGGGTTGGCGGTTTTGTGATTCTGATTATCGGAATCCTGTCACTTCTTTTTGGAATCCTCTACACCGGCGGACCTTTCCCGCTTGGCTACAATGGACTGGGCGACCTATTCGTCTTCATCTTTTTTGGGTTTGTTGCCGTAATGGGAACCTACTATGTAAATGCGCTCGAATGGTCAATGATAAGCTTCTGGGCATCCATTCCCGTTGGAGCCCTGGCCGTAAATATTTTGGTAATCAACAATCTGCGGGATATCAATCAGGATAAAATTGCCGGTAAAAATACGCTGGGAGTGATCTTTGGCGAAACAGCACTTAAGATCGAATATATCCTCATGGCTCTAATCTCTTACCCGGTACTGTTCTATTTTTATTCGCTTGATGGATTCTCTCCCTGGATTTTCCTCCCTCTCCTTACCCTCCCGTTCCTTCTCATTATTCTTTACGACATTCAGAATCACAGCAACAAGTCAGAGCTTAATCAAACATTGGAACAGACCGCCCAATTTATGATTTTATTTGGAGTCCTCTTCTCTGCCGGCATTGTAATTTAACCCCGGATTAATATTATGGTCAGTCTTTACTCGTACCAACTTCCTTTCAAAAAACCCTTCAAAACGGGAAAAGGAACATTTATGGATCGAAAGGGAATCATTCTTCGATTTCAAGACGATACAGTTGACGCCATCGCCGAAGCCTCTCCCCTCCCCGGATTTTC
>PWFZ01000045.1 GCA_003555185.1 Balneolaceae bacterium
CGACGATCGAAAAGGGAGAAGAGATGGTAAATGTGCTGAAAAAACTATCCAAAGATAATCTCAGTAACCTGACTCCACATCCGTTTTACGTGTTTCTGAACTACTCACACCCTCCGGCACTGAAAAGAATAGAGGCCATACGTTCGGGAAGCTGATTCTTGGGAGAAACATCCATCAGGCCGCGAAGGGTTTGAACTCTTTAGAGAGTTAGACCCAGGGCGGTCAAACGGTATTGCACTTACCGTTTTTCTATCCAGGCACCTGTGTTAAGTCAAGTATGGAATGTCTGAAGTAAAATGTCGATAGAAACCTGTCAGGTTTTGGCTTTGTCACTCACCATTGTCTTGCTCAACGTCTGCAAAATCAATTTCACCTTCAACAGCCTGTTCAAACGCTTCAATAAATGCGTTTCGAAACACATTCCAGATAGTTATATAAATACCCGCCTCCGGATCATCTATCTCACCGGAAATCGGCATTCTGGTAGCAATCTGATCTTCCGGGTGGTCTCGAAACACCTGAGTGACGCCCTCAACAATTAATTCCCACGCCGCAGAAATGATATCATGATCTTCATCTTCAAGATCCAAAACACTTAAGTTTAAAATTACCGGCTGTAAATATCCTTCAATATTACCATCCTCTACTGCAAACTCACTGTAAAGAGAAAACGTACCCTCCTCAACATCTATAGCTGCATAAGCTTCAAAAAAGTCATTTAGGTCCGGTAGGTTTACATTTTCAAATTCAAAAACAAGGTCGAGATCAGGTATTTCCGTAAAAAAGTTGGCATCAGCTTCAAGATTTATTTCTCCGCCACCAATGGAAACTGCCGTCATTCTTATTCTCGAGGGAAGATCTTCAGCGGATTCCTCCACATTTGAGATGTTCAATATCTCTAAGTCAAGATTGCTTACGGGCAGATCCACCACCGGCTCAGTTCCCATATCCATATAATGAACATTACCATCACGGATCGTAAATGAATTGATCTGTATAGGCGTCAACTCCTGAAAATGTTTTCGCCAGTCTACATCATCTCCAAGCTGTTCCTCCGTCTCGATCGTTTCCGCCATTAAATGAACGTTTGGTGACAGCAGTTCAACATCTCCAACAATTCTGCCTTTGAAAAGTGCTCCCCAGTCCATCGAAAGGTTTATTTGATCGATGGCTACAAAAGGATATCGATCATCACCATCAATTTTATCAACCACTAAACTATCCACAGAGTAAGCTCCTTGTATGAGGTTCAGATCCACATTTGCAATAGACCCCCTATAACCATCAATATCAGCTAATACGCTGTTTATTTTATTCTCGATCAACGTTGGCAATAAAAGCCAAAAAATCATGAATAAGATCAACACTAGAAGAGGTATCCAATATCTTTTTTTCATCTCTCAACCTTTCTCTTCTCTCTTTTCTTTTGTTTAACCCTTCATCAACCTGAATCGTATAACAGAAGTAAGTTTATTTCTTACGTGATTCCGGCATTTCATTCAGAGAAAAGACAAAGTTCATAATGATTGTACTTCCTTTTCTTTTAAATTTAAATCTTTTCAAAAATAAAGGAACAAATAATTTTTTCTGACCTATGTATACACTCCTAAAATCAGGTGTTTGTATTATGCGGGAAGAAGCTGTTGTTCAATAAACATCCTTTCCAATTTCCGTTACCTTTTCCTGCTGTAATACATCCTGCCTTTCACATGCTTTATTTAAGAATCTGATTTCTCTCATATAATGGAAACGAAAACTGCTAAAAGTTCCACATCCGCCACATCAAAAAAACGTAAGAAAAATGGCTTTTTCAGTACGCTTAAAACTGATCTTGCTATTGATTTGGGTACGGCCAATACGCTAATTTATCTCAAAGATAAAGGAGTCGTATTAAATGAGCCGTCTATTGCTGCCCTTAATATAAAGGGTGATGTTATTGCCGTTGGCCATGAAGCCCAGCTGATGCACGAAAAAACTCACAAAAACATTAGAACGGTTCGCCCTTTAAAAGGCGGTGTCATTGCCGATTTCGAAATCGCTGAAATGATGATGCGAGGCATGATCAAAAAAGTGATGACCAAGCGATGGTATTCAACCATTAAAAGAATGTTCGTGACCGTACCCAACGGAATTACCGCTGTTGAGCGAATGGCCGTCCGCGACAGCGCCGAAAATGCCGGTGCAAAAGAGGTGTTTATGATCGAGGAAACCATTGCCGCAGCCGTAGGAATTGGCCTTGATGTAAAGGAACCCTATGGAAATATGATTGTCGATATTGGCGGTGGAACTACAGAAATTGCTATTATTTCCCTGTCCGGTATTGTCTATTCAAAATCGATAAGGATCGGTGGCGAACGCATGAATGAGGAGATTGTGAGCTATATTCGCCGAAAATACAATCTATTAATCGGTGAGCGAACAGCTGAGAAAATCAAACACGAAATAGGATCGGCTGTTCCATTCGATGATGAAAAGGAGATGGATATTAAAGGGCGCTACCTGGTAAGCGGAGTTCCAAAAACACTTACAGTTACGTCAAAGGATATTCGTGATGCCATTCACGAGCCAGTGAACAGCTGCCTCGAAGCCATTACAAAATCTCTGGAAAACACACCTCCCGAGCTGTCGGCTGACATCCTGGACCGTGGCATTATGCTAACCGGTGGTGGCGCATTGCTACGAGGCATGGATAAACTTATCGCAGATTCCATCAGTCTCCCCGTGCATATTGCCGAAGAGCCGCTTACTACGGTTGTTCGCGGAACAGGTATTATTCTGGAAAACCATCAGGATTTCAGAAGCGTGCTGATATAGTAGATAACGCAAGGATACCCTTTAAAAAAATAGCGCAAGTATTTACTTGTGCTTCCATTTAGAAAGTAAGTTACTTAGTGGTCATCTCATGCCCCGATACTTCTCTTTACAATAATTATATTCCCGGCTCAGAACTGGGGCACAAGAGGATTCTTGCGCCATCCCGGGCATATAGCTATTCGAATCCAGGAGATCCTGAAATGAGTTCAGGATGACGGGATGCCATAATGTTAAGCTTACTTTTGCTATCCTAAAATCTATTGCACTCATTTCGTCCAACTATTTCTCACCCCTGGCTACCACAAATTCACCGGGAATTTCATAACCACCTTCTTTTCTGAATTCAGCAATTGAATTCAGGTATTCGGCATGCACTTCCTCTTTAGTTTGGATGTCAAATTTTTGATACGCCAACGCAACCGGTCCGCCCGCAAATGCTGCAATAATAGCCTCATCCTGGCTTGAATAGTGGAGAGACACCGGAAAACGCTCTACCTTAATATTAGTAAAGCCCGCTAATTCTAAAGATGTCTTTAGTGTATTTCCCGTACCCTGTTGAAAAAACAGAGGGCATACGTCCGTTGCCACGCGTTTATCAACAATTGGAAAAATTTCTGCCCACCCGCAGTTTTTCCTCGCCCCCCAAATTGAAATAACAGCTCGTCCGCCTGGCTTTAAAACCCGATGAATTTCTTTTAGTGACTGTACCGGATCAGGGATATACATCAATCCAAAACTGTTTAATCCTGCATCGAAAGTGTTATCTTCCAAATCCAGATTTTCGGCATCCATTCTTTCGAAAGTAATGTTGCTAAACCCCAGTTTTTTTGCCTTTGATTGAGCAAGTTGAATCATTTCGTCTGAGAGGTCTACCGCAACCACTTCTCCCG
>PWFZ01000216.1 GCA_003555185.1 Balneolaceae bacterium
CAGGAAACTCAACAGGTTTTATACGTACTTTTCATTATTTGGATAATGGTTCTGCTATTTATACGCATCCGTATTCGTTTGGTAGATACTAATCTTGCCGTTCTAGCAGCAGTATTGGCCGGTTTTGCATTTCCCGCACTTCTTTTATTAGAATGGGCTCATGGAGTGTTTTATTCGTTTGATGTTTTTCAAACCAGTGATCTGTTTCTGCAACTCTTCCAAACCGGAATTGCAGCAGCATTCATCTCACTTATTTATTTTTCAGTTACGGCCGTAGGTGATTCTATAACGCGAGAATACTGGGTATCAAAACTCCGAACATTTGACCTTATTCGCGTTGGCAACCTGTACAATCGACCTGTTGGACTTGTCGTCATAAGAGCCATTGCATACTCGTTTATTCTGACATTAATCTATGCACTTACTCTTTATTTAACATCGGAAAGTTATATTTCAGTAAATGAAAGCTTTCGGTCTTCATCATCATTCCTTCCATTTATTGAAGCGCTGATTTATAGTTTTTTAATCTTTTTTATAATAGCACAGGGAATTCTGCTAATACTTATAGGCAAGCTTAGTTCATATACGAAAAATGGTTTTGTAGTTGGCGCTGCCACTGCAATTGCGTTTATACTACTAAATCCTTTTCCCTTCAGTATCGGTCCATTTTCAATCGAAATAATTGCCGTGGGTTTGTCCGGATTTTTTATTGGATGGATTTATGTGAAAGAAGATTTTTTAACAGCTTTTTTTACGCTTTCTTTTTTAGGGTTACAGCTATTGGCACTAAAAGGCTGGGTGATGGCAAATTCACCGGACGCATCTATTTTTTATGTCACGGTGTTTTTAATTTTTGCAGCGCTCATCTTTGCTATTCAATCCATCCGAAAGGGTAAATCTATCCGTGAATTACCAAAATTTGTACCGGATTACATTGTTGATCTTGCAAGAGATGAACGTGTTAAGCAGGAGCTCCAAATCGCCCGTAAAGTACAACAATCCTTTTTGCCTGATCAAACTCCTGATATTGAAGGGCTTGATATTGCAGCAATCTGTACACCCGCTTATGAAACCGGGGGCGACTACTATGATTTTATGGAGCTAAATGATGGACGTCTAGCCGTGACGATAGGAGATGTAAGTGGTAAAGGAATTGAAGCAGCATTTTATATGACGTTTACTAAAGGGGTACTTCACGCTCTTTGTACGGATTATAATTCTACCATTGAAATACTGTCGAAATTCAATACACTCTTTAGGAAGAATGCGCGGAAGGGCACATTCATCTCTTTGATTTTCGGTTTGATTGATATCGAGAATAAAGATTTTAAGTTCTCACGAGCAGGACACAACCCACTATTGTATTATAACTCAAAGAAAAATGAATTAAACGAATTTCGACCAGAGGGAATAGGCCTTGGAATGGCATCTGAAGCGGTATTTCGGAAAAACATCAGTGAGTCTACCATAAAATTCCAACCCGATGATATACTGGTTCTTTTTACTGATGGAGTGGTTGAGGCAACGAATCGGCTAAACAAGTTTTATGGGGATGAACGTCTTCACAAGCTGATCAAACAGAATAAAGATCTGCCTTCGCAAGAGATCTTACAAAAATTAACAGATGATCTGTTAAAATTCGGTGATGGGGCAGACCAACATGATGACATGACCGTTTTAGTGATAAAAATGAAATAAAATTTACATTCGATCTTCTTACATTTCCGATATGAAATTAAAAATGCTTTTTTCTGTTTTTCTGATTCTGTTAATGACTACTTCCCTTTTTGGACAGGTTCATAATGTTGACACGTATGAGCTTGAAGAGGCACTTGAGCTTGCCAAATCAACCGATAAAAAAATATTGATTGATGTCTATGCTGAGTGGTGTCCATATTGCGAGAGAATGCATAAAGATACATATACCGATAAAGCTGTGAAAAATGCCATAGAAGATAACTTCTATCTGGTGATGATTAATATTGAGTCGGAGAGTCAGATAAACTATATGGGTCATGAAATGTCTGAAATAGAATTTGCGCAACAGCTTAACAGCAGTAGCCTGCCATCTACTTTTTTCATGAATAATGAAGGAGAAATATTGGGTATGCAGCCCGGCCTGGTACCAGCTGAGACCTTTCATAAACTTCTTAATTTTGTTGGCACAGATGCCTATCTTTCGAAGTCATTTGACGAATATCGTCAATCTCGTTAATTAAATGCTGAACAGTCCCTGGTTTAATGAGTAGAAGTCAATCGGTTGAAGACTATTTAAAAGCCATCTATAAGCTTGAAACGGCTACGGAAGGAAAAGGTGTGAGTACATCAAAGCTTGCCAAGAAAATGGAGGTTGCAAACGCCTCCGTTACCAATATGGTAAAGAAGCTTTCCAAACTTGGGTTGGTTTCCTATGAATCGTATTACGGGGTAAACCTTACTGATTCAGGTAAAAAAATCGCTTTGGAAATTATACGGCACCACCGTTTGCTGGAATTGTATCTGGCAGAAATGCTTGGGTATTCGTGGGATCAGGTACATGATGAGGCAGAAAAACTGGAGCACCATATATCCGAACAATTTGAGGATAAAATTTCGGAGCTTCTTAATAATCCAAAGTTTGATCCTCATGGTGATCCTATTCCTACGAAGGAGGGGGAGATGCCCGAATTAATATTATTCCCCCTTTCTGAGGTGGAAAATGATACGCTTTACATCATAAAAAGAGTAAAAAATCAGGACCCTGAACTGCTCAGATATTTGGAAAAGAATGGATTGTTACCGGGCGTGAAAATATCAATTGTAGATCGGGAACCTTTTGACGGACCTATCGAAGTAAAAGTAGAAAACAGGTCTGCAACTATCGGCCATAACGTTGCAAAAGATATTTACGTTTTCTCACCCAACTAGTATTCTGCTATGCGGTATGATCCAATGGGTTCGGATAAATGAAGCTGTAATTCAGCTCATCCTTTAGCTTTTTGTTTGATATGATTCTCTCACCGTTGGATTGACTATCAAGAAATTCGGGTGGTTCTAATTCAAAATGCTTTGCGGCTGAATCGTAAAATGTTCTTCGCGGCGGATGCCCATCTGATACAGCATTATATATCTCATCCTTTTTGTCCTGTTCGATAATCGCTTTCACAATATTGATACAATCATCCTGATGGATTAGATTTACAGGTTTGGTAGGCTCTTTCAGATCTTTTTTTCCCGCAAGGTATCGAACAGGGTGTCTGTTGTATCCATATAAACCACCAAATCGAATTATGGTTGTATGAAAGGAGGCATTTTCCATTAATATATATTCAGCCCTTAATACAGCCTCACCTGAATCCCGACTCGCTTCTCCAAACAACGCATCTTGTTCCCCTATTAAACCACTTTCGTTACTGTATACAGATGTAGAGCTTGCGAAAATAACCCATTTAATAGGAGATTCTTCTACTTTGGTTTTTATCTTTTTGATGAGATTTGGATAGTACTCAAGAACATCATTGGTCTTCCTTGAAGGAGGAATGTTTAAAAATAAAATATCGGCATCCCAAAATGAGTCTGATTCACTATTAGTCAGATCATCCGGCAGATGTAACAGATAGGGTTCGATTCCGGATTGTTCAAGTAGAGATAATTTTCTCTGGGTTGTAGTTGAACCCTTTACGATATGGTTCATTCGTAAAAGTTCCTGTGCAAGTGGAAA
>PWFZ01000064.1 GCA_003555185.1 Balneolaceae bacterium
ACCGCGATCCAGCTTATTGGCGTGGTAGGCGATGTCAGGGAGCCTGTATGTGGGTTCTCCCGTGCTTTTAATCAGTACCGTATCTTTGTCTTTCCCAAATTCGGTAGTTTTAAACCAAACGGCGCCGTCTTCGTCATATGCTAAATTTTTATCACGAAGTTTCTTAACAACCTTTTCGATGGATCCATCATCGTAAAGCGTTTGCTCATTAAAGAATGAATCCATTTTTATGTTCATTCTTTCCAGCGTAGTCTGTATCTCTTTGAAAATAGCCGCTTCCGCCTTCTCCTTAAACACACTTTCGTCGGCTTCATCAACGAGTGTGTCTCCAGCTTCATCAACGAGCTGCTTCGCAATTTCTTTAATGTATAACCCTTCATACCCTCCTTCCGGCAGCTCAGCTTCTTTCCCCAGCTCCTGCAGGTATCGTGCCTGTACACTTTGACCTAACACGCGCATTTGACGCCCGGCATTATTGAAGTAATATTCTCTGTCCACATCCGCCCCGGTCCATTCCAGCAGCCGTGCTACAGTATCACCGAGAACGGCATTTCGGCCATGTCCGACGGTTAGTGGCCCGGTGGGGTTTGCGCTTACAAACTCAACGAGTGATCGAATTCCGGCATTTGTATCTGTTTTTCCAAAATTCTCTTTTTGATCAATAAGATCCTTGAGTGCATCGGCCAGATATTCATCCGAAAACCGAAAGTTGATAAATCCCGGCCCCGCAATCGTAATTTCCGATATTTTTTTGGTATCAGTTTGAAGTGCCTCTACCAGCTCTTCTGCAATTTTTCGAGGGTTTTTCCGCAGTGGCTTTGCCAAAAGCATGGCAACATTTGTGGCAGCATCACCGTGATCGGGATCTCGGGGAGTTTCAATTTTGATCTCCGGAATCTGATTTTCTTCTAAATCAAACGTGAGTAGTGCTTTGTGAATCTCGTCTTGTAGATACTTTTCCATGGGAAATTAGTCGGAGCTTAAAAAGAAAATTATTGAGGAGCAAATATACAGGTTTTGCACAGCGAAACTCTACTACAAATCGTACCTGTTAAAATAATGTGGTTTGATCGGTCTGTTTACCACGATCTGAGGAGTAGAGGCCCGCATCATCACGAAACGCTTCTAGCATTTCCGGCACAAACCGCTTGTGATAGATCCGACGGGCAATTCCCTGTAGTGCTCGTTCACCCCGCGGGGTAATCAGCAAAAAACCTTGATCATTTTCCTGAATAAAGCCAAACTGTTTGATATCGTTGAGAATCAGGTAGGCAAGCTTAGGGAATACCCCGATATTTTTTTCCACATATTCTCTGTGCGGTGGCTCTTCACCCGAAGCGAGGATCAATCCTAACGCGTTCATTTCAGCTTCCGTGAGAGGATACCCTTCGGATGATTTTGTGAGCAGATCATCCCACGCTGACTGACTGTAATAAAGCCCAAACCACCATTTTGCATCTTTCAACAGCTTACGCGAAAGTGCACATGCCAGATACTTGCCGGGTGCCGCTTTTTTAGGCTCGCCGCGCTCCCTGTACATGCTCACCATCGTAGCCAAATCCAGTTCGGCCAGGTTGGGCGGATATCTAAATATAAGGTTGGACTTTCTTTCCATATGTTGATTCTGTTTCTAAACAGATATTAGCACCATAAAGCCAAAGTTGCTGAGTATTTATCAAAAAATCCCGAACTCCCAATAGAAGTTCGGGATGATAACTCACGATCGTTATTTTTTACCTTTCTCTTCAATAACTCTGACGGCATCTGCCATCGTAACTTTTTCGGCCTCCAGGTCATTTGGAAGCGATACATTTTTCTTGCCGTACTTCAGGTAGGGGCCGTACCGGCCATCCATCACTTTAATTGGCTGATCCGTTTCGGGATGCTTTCCAAGATCCTGAATTGCATTACTTCCGCGACCTTTCCCTTTTTTCTCCTTCAGGAGTTCAACGGCACGCTTCAAGTCAATCTCAAGTACGTGATCTGTTTTCTTTAATGATTTGAACGTGCCATCATGCAGAACAAAAGGACCGTATCGACCCACTCCGGCTTTCACAACTTTATCCGTTTCAGGATGATTTCCGAGGCTACGGGGTAGCTCTAATAAACGAAGTGCCAGTTCCAGATCTACATCATCAGGCTTCATCCCCTTCAACAGAGACACCCGTTTCGGCTTCTTATTTTCTTCTGTAGCTTCACCAAGCTGCACATAAGGACCATAACGTCCGGATAACACATAAACATCTTCGCCGGTATCAGGATGTTTCCCGAGAGATTTCGGCCCTTCTTTTTCAGCCTTGATCAGCTCTTCCAGCTTCTCCAATGAAAGATCTGCAGGATCCATATCATTCGGAAGAGAGGTTGTAATTTCCTCTCCATCTGATTCAGTTTTCACATACGGTCCAAATCGCCCAACCAGTACATTAATACCGTTTAGGTTAATTGGCAGATCAATAATCCGAGCCTGTTTTGCATCAATTTTATCTTCCTGCGTATCCACTTTATTCTTCAGCCCGTTATCGCCGTGATAGTAATCAGTCAGATATTTTAGGGGATCATATTCACCTCTCGCAATAAGATCTAATTTCTCCTCCAATTCAGATGTGAATTTACTGTCTACCAAATCAGGAAAATGTTTTTCCAAAAGGCCGGTAACTGCAAATGCAGTAAATGATGGAATCAATGTTTTCCCATCACTGCGAGCGTATCCACGGTCCTGAATAGTACTGATAATAGATGCGTACGTACTTGGACGGCCAACGCCTCTTTTTTCGAGCTCCTTTACCAGAGTCGCTTCTGTAAACCGCGCCGGTGGCTTGGTTTCGTGACTGATGGAATCAAGGTCATGAAGATCAATCGATTCGCCCTCCTTCATCTCAGGCAGGAAGTTCTCCTGGTTTTCTAATGCCGCTTCAGGATCATCACTTCCTTCAACATAAGCCCTGAAGAAACCTGGAAATAAAATTTTCTTACCGGTTGTTTTAAAATCTGCCTTTGTATCGCCTTCCGTTGCGGTGATAGTGACATTGGTAAACTCAAGCCGTGCTTCTGCCATCTGAGTAGCAATCGTACGCTTCCAGATCAGATCATACAGCTTAAATTCGCGCCCGCTAAGTTTAGCTTTTTCCGGGTGAACAAAACTTGATCCCGCCGGACGAATCGCCTCGTGAGCTTCCTGCGCTCCTTTCGATTTTTTACCGTAATTTCGGACCTTCTCAAACAAATACTCTTTTCCATACTGATCTTCTACAGCCGTTCGAGCAGCGTTAATTGCCTGACCTGAAAGATTCGCTGAATCCGTTCTCATGTAGGTAATTAAACCGCGCTCATATAATTTTTGCGCAACTCCCATCGTATCACGGGCAGCAAAACCGAGTTTTCTGTTTGCTTCCTGCTGCAGAGTTGATGTTGTAAATGCCGGAGATGGATTTCGCTTCTGCTGTTTAACATCAATATTAGAAACTTTCCAATCCGCCTTATTCAGTAAATCCCTAAGCTTGGCTGCCTTCTCCTCATCAAGCAATACTACGCTATCAGGCTTCTTAAGCTTGCCGGTGCTTTCATCAAAATCTTTGCCACTGGCAAGACGCTTATCATTCAGGTGAGACAAGTCTGCGTTAAAATGTGACTTGTCTTTCGCCTTAGAAAGATCCGCCTTCAAATCATAATAAGTACCGCTTCGGAAACGCATTCTTTCG
>PWFZ01000175.1 GCA_003555185.1 Balneolaceae bacterium
AAACGGGTCAGAAACCCTATCAAAATGAGCAGTCCACAAATGACTTCAAATCCCCCCACCATATACCCGGTGAATTCAGGAAATGGAATTCCAATCCCTTCAAACCGGCCAGCTCCCCGAAGACCCGGGTATATAAATTTTTGTAGTCCCTCCGTTAAAAAAACAATACCAACGACAAACCGTATAAGTATGGTTGCTTTATCCCGGTTGGACTTCAAGAGTGATTGCAGCTTCATCAGCTAATTGTCTCTTTATTAAAATTAAAGCGATTGAATTTGTAAGTAAGTTAACATCTTTACTGAAGTTTTGTGTTAACAATTGGTTACTAAACTATCAGGTTGACAGATTGTATTGCTGCCAACATAAGTGATTTTTCAATGTTCATCGATTCGTCTATTTTACTTTTATTCTTAAACATCTAAATCAAAAATTAAGAAGATGAGTAAGTCCATAAATAGAAGAGAAATGCTAAAGCAGTTGGCTGCCGGATCATTAGGTATAGGTACACTATTGTCAATGCCATCCTACGGGAATGCAAATAACAGCACTGACCCACTTGAGTTAAAGGGAAATATCAATCACTCCGTATGCCGGTGGACGTATGGTTCTCTTTCGCTCGAGGAGCTTTGTGTGACGATAAAAGAGATTGGTTTTTCGGCTATTGACCTGATAGGTCCCGATGAATGGAAGGTTTTAAAGGAGCACGGTATAGACTCTTCAATGTGTAACGGTGCAGAAATTAGTCTTGAAGAAGGTTTTGCCCATAAAGCATATCACAGCACGTTGGTGGATAGTTATCTGGAGCATATTGATCTTGTTGCAGATGCAGGCTATAAAAACCTGATCTGTTTTAGCGGAAACAGAGACGGCCTGGATGATGAGGACGGATTGAATAATTCTGTTGAAGGTCTTAAAAAGATAATGGGTAAGGCAGAACAAAGGGGGATTATAATTCAGATGGAGCTTTTTAATAGTAAAATTGACCATCCTGATTATATGGGAGATAATACACCTTGGGGAATTGAGCTTTGCAAACGATTAGACTCACCCAATTTTAAGCTTCTTTACGACATTTACCATATGCAGATAAGCGAGGGTGACATCATTCGTACGATCACTGAGAATTCTGAATATTTTGATCACTACCACACAGCGGGCGTACCTGGAAGAAATGAATTAGATGATACACAAGAACTGTTTTATCCCGCAATTATGAAGGCAATTCATGAAACCGGATTTGAAGGTTATGTTGCTCAGGAGTTTATTGCTACAAGAAATACTCAGGAGGAGAACATTGCAGAGCTGCGAAAAGCCATTGAGCTTTGTGATATATAGGGATTTAGAGGAACAACACTTCTGATATTTTATTTGATATAATTTCAAGCTTAAAGAAACTTACTGCAGAAATTGTAGTTTATAATGAAGTTATAGCAAATAAAAACGGGGAGAATGGCATCAAGATATTTACGAATGGGGAAAATGAAGAAAAAAGAGAGTTCTGCAAAGCGAACAGTGAAGCATTATGCACTGCTGACATTTGGGGTTATTGCAGGTTTTGTAATTCTATTTCTACTGATGATACTCTCACTCAGGTGGGTCAATCCGCCATTTACTGCATTTACCCTTCAGGAGAACTGGACCGAACTGGAAACAGAGCGCTACAATCTTAGAGATCACTGGGTTGTCTATAATGAGATCCCTGACCATCTGAAATGGGCCGTAATCGTATCGGAGGACAATCAGTTTTATGAGCATTGGGGTATTGACAGAGACGCGATTGAAAAAGCCATCGAAGAGCGGGAAAGGGGCGAAAGTAATCGGGGAGCGAGCACAATCACACAACAGGTTGCAAAAAACTTGTTTTTACCTCCCGCACAAACATATGTAAGAAAGGGTATTGAGGCGGTAATTGCAGTGACCATTGAGCTATTTTGGTCGAAAGACCGAATTTTAGAAATGTATTTAAACATAGCTGAATTTGGTCCCGGATTGTTTGGGGTAGGAAAAGCATCCAGCGTGCTGATGGGAAAGTCAGCATCAGAAATTGAACCGGAATCATCAGCCTTGTTTGCAGCTGTTCTTCCGAGTCCAAAAAGAATTCAAATTAACCCTCCGTCGTCTTTTGCTGAGGAGCGTAGCCAGTGGGTACTCAGACAAATGACTCATTACTCCGGTATTTCTTTTCTTGCCGAAGCCGACCCTTTACCTGATATCACCGAAGATCCTGACCCATACACTCCACAGGTAGCCATTGATTTAGAAAGAGGCAGCGTCAGAGCCTCATCACTCCGGGAAAGGGATGATTCGCTTATGATAAGGCGAGGGTTGGAACGGCGTCTGCAAACCATTGAGCCGGATACCAACAATTGAATTTTGTAAGTATATTCAATTTTAAATTCAGGAATCTTTTATTCATAAAAGTTAGCATATGAAAACTCGTCCAATACTTCTTATTTTTCTGTGCTTTATACTATTATCGTGTGGCCAGAATAATTTGCAAAACAATTCCCCTGATCATCACGTCGTATTCACCAATGTAAATCTGGTAACCATGGACGGTGAGGAGATTCTCCGGAATATGGATTTGCTAATAAATGGTGACCGGATAGAAAGAATTTCCAGTTCAGGTAAGATTGAAATTCCCAACGGTGCCCAAGTCATTGAGGGAAATGGAAGCTATTTGATGCCCGGACTGGCAGAAATGCATGGCCATGTACCACCGGTGGAATCATCAAATTTACCCCAGCGATACGTTGATGATGTTCTTTTTCTATATTTGGCGGGTGGAGTAACAACTGTTCGCGGTATGCTGGGGCATGAGAATCAACTATTACTAAAAGAGAGCGTAAACAATGGTGACCTGTTGGGGCCCAATCTATATTTAGCAGGACCCAGCTTTAGCGGGGGCTCTATTAATTCTGTTGATGAGGTTGCCGATAGGGTTCGTAATCAGGTAGAAGAGGGCTGGGATTTATTGAAGGTTCATCCCGGTTTAACGCTGGAAGAATTTCAGGCGATGGCAGAAGTCGCAAATGAAGAAGGTATTGCGTTTGCCGGGCATGTACCGGAAGATGTTGGGTTAGAGAACGCTATAAAATTAGGGCAGGAGACGATAGATCATCTGGATGGATACATTGCTTACATGAACGCAATGGAAGCGCCTGTGGAAGAATCAGAGCTTCAGGATGTTGTTGCACTAACTGTAGAGAACAACGTTTGGGTTGTTCCAACACAAGCCCTTTGGGAAACTCTGATTGGCGCCGCTGATCATGAAAAACTGAAGAATTACGATGAACTGAAGTATATGCCGCCGCAGGTTGTTGAAAACTGGTTAAGCTTTTTGGATGAAGGACAAAGAAACACCCCTTTTTATAGTGGTGAGTTTGCAGAAGTTCATGCTGAGAACCGCCAGCGCTTGCTGAAGGCCCTTCAGGATGGCGGGGCGAAAATATTACTCGGAACAGATGCACCTCAGCTATTCAGTGTACCGGGTCTTGCTATGAAACACGAGCTCAAGATTATGGAAGAGGCAGGTATGACTCCTTATGAGATCCTCAAATCAGGGACCTATAATGTAGGGGAGTACTTTTCCGATAAGGATCAGTTTGGTACGATTAAAGAAGGAAGCAGAGCCGATTTGGTTCTCCTAAATGGAAACCCATTTGAGGATCTCACAGTTATTGAAAGTCACAAA
>PWFZ01000082.1 GCA_003555185.1 Balneolaceae bacterium
TGCAGCAATACTCCTCCCATTCCTGCACCAAAATAGATCACCGAAAATGTTCGCGGACCAAGGCTTTCTTCTACTGCACGCCCCATCCACCACAACCAAAGCATATTAAATATGAGGTGGAACCCACTTCCATGAACAAACATGTAGGTAACAAAACGCCATGGCTGTGTTACCGCGGCAAAGGGTTCAGGGTTGAACCCAAACGACTCTACAATAGCACGACTCACCGTTTGTCCGCCAAAAGCCATTATAATAAATATAACTACGTTTATCGCAATGAGCGTACGTATGACAACAGGCATTCGCATGAAGCCCCGCTTAAAAGCACTACTAAAAGAATCTTGTTGATACGCCATAGTTACTGATTTGTCCTTTCTCCTTTAATTCCCCAGTATTTAATGAGAATAAATCCTACAATCATCCCGCCCAAGTGAGCAAAGTGGGCGATACCGCTTCCCGGTCTCATCACACCGGAAAAGAGTTCTATTGCACCGAATATCATCACAAAGTATTTCGCTTTGATCGGTATTGGTGGTATTAAAAGCATGATATATCGTTCAGGAAACATCATCCCGAAAGCGATAAGTATACCAAATACGGCTCCCGATGCTCCAACAGTGGGAGCACCCCCTCCTCCTATAAACATATGTATAATTGCGGCTCCTATCCCACATAAAAAGTAGTAAATAACGAACCGTTTTGTTCCCCAAAAATTCTCAATAGCCTGACCAAAAATCCACAGTGCAAAAAGGTTAAAAACCAGGTGACCAATACCACCATGAAGAAACATATATGTTACCAGTTGCCAGACCTCAAATCGGGGACTGCCTAACGGCCACAAAGCTCCAAACACAAAGAGAAAGTCTCCCAATTGCGGGGTTGTTAACGCAAAAAAAGCGAGACCGTTAATAATTAGTAAGTTTTTTATAGCCGGTGGAAATACCGAAAAAGACGAGTTCGGAGAGTAATTATTTTCCATTCAATGAAACGAGTACTTTTTTAGATTTTTGAGTATTCGGTAATATACGTTGATTCCACTTAAAGTGACGCCCGGAATTCCTTGCCCCGGAAAAACAGTATCACCCGTTAAATAGAGCCCTTCAAATGGGGTTTTATTGGGTGTCCAGTCTAGCAACGAACGGTTCATACTTTGCGGTATACCTCCCACCCTGCCTTTTTCTCGTGATACCCACCGGCTCCAGGTTACCGGTGTGGATGAAAAGGCTATTTCGATCTCTGCAGCATCAAACCCCGGAAGTTTTTTTCTGAGAACCTGTATAATTTGTTCTTGAACCTGGTGCTTATAAAGTTCGTAATCACCATTTAACGTAAACCACTTTTCCGGAACTGCGTGGGTTGAAACGTTCAGCACTCGTTTTCCTTTCGGAGTGCGAACAGAATCATCCGAATGCGAAAAAGAGACAAACACAGAATCAGACTGAAATAGTTTTGTCTTTTCGTCATCACTAACGTGAATCTGATGGTGAAGCGACAGTCCCTCCGGATACACATCATCTGTAACAATTCCCATCGTAAACGCCCCCCATGCTTCGTCGAATTTATCGGACTGTGCTGTGAAATAATCTGACATTTTTCCGGTCGTGATTTCCGGCATATTCCAGATCGGAATATTGGATATAACTATGGGTGCCTGATACATATTCTTCTTTGAGGTGCTCACCAAATAATGACCACTTTCATCTTTATCAACACTCATTACCCGCTCTTTGGTGTGAAGTTCTCCTCCTTTTTCGACCAGATAACGTTTTAATGTGTTTATCATTTCAATCAAACCACCCGGCACATAATAGTTGGTATAATTCGTATAGGTCATTGCCGGAGCACCAAATAAAAATGGTGTATCAATAGCGTGAGATTGGGCAGAAATCAGCAGTTGCTCGTCAATAAATCGCAGATATTCGGGATTACTGATTCCACACGAAATGGCCACGTCTTTTACCGATTTGAGTGCATAAGGAAGAACCCAAACGTCACGCGGATCATTTTTGAACAGCTGAAACCAATCTGTTACTTCCCTTGGCGGAAACAGGTTATTTTTACCCGATACTTTCCACACCACATCGGATACTTTTTGGGCAAGTTTCCAGAATGCAGTTTGTGCCGATTCTTCGCCAAAATGCTTTACTGCTTCCTTTAACCATTTATCCTGATCCTGCCATCGAACAATTTCCTTCCCGTTCTGGTGAACCGTCATCGAGGGTTCAATAGCTTTTTTGGGGAGCGTTATTCCCAGTTCTTTCTCAAGAATTCTCATGGGTTGATGCTTATCAAACCCAATTAACGTGGTTGCTCCTGACTCAAACGTATATCCCTTTCTTTTGTACGATGAGCTGCATCCGCCGGGGGCATGAGCGGCTTCAAGCACCAATACACGATAGCCATCTTTTGCAAGCATCGTAGCGGCGCTCATTCCTCCCATCCCGGAACCTATAACAATGATATCAAAACTATTCTTTTTAATAGTAACTGCGTGTAAATTTTTTGGATTAGGTACTGGCTAAAGAACACGCGCTCATTGAGTTAATTCGTAAGCAACATAACCCCATTCTGAAATATCTACTTCGGCGTTTTCTTCTAGAATGATTACATCTTCGGTGAAGACATCATTCCAATTCCCGCTATACAATGTTGAATCTCCCTCCAAAGTAATGGTCTGTTTTTCGTCTGATATATTAAGTGCTACAAATACTTTATCTCCATCTTTCTCCCTCACAAAGGCAAAAATATCTGAATCATTCGTAGTCGATACTCTTTGTAAATCCCCACCTTTCGCACCATTCCAGAGAGCTCTGTTTTCTCGTTTTAAATGAAATAATGCCGAATAGATGTCATTTTTTGGATGATCTCTCCATTCAATTTCGTCTTTTTCAAAAAATTCCAGACGCTTATCCAGCCCCGCCTCCTGACCGCTGTAAATCAGCGGCATTCCATCAAAAGTAGCGGTTAATACAGCAAAAACTTCCGCTGCATCCCCAAACAATTCCGAGGTTGTTCCATACCATGAATTTTCATCATGATTTTGTGTGAAATAGAGTCTGTAGCTCTCCTCCTGGTGATTATTAATTTGATCCTGCGAATACTGATAAAGGTCATCGGCATTGGCTGAACCGTCCACAATATCGATCAATACACCATAGCCAAAACCATAAAGACCCCAGGCATGATTCATATCATACCCTAAATCATACCATTTTGTCCCATCAGCTTCTGCCAGTATAAATATGTCCGGTTTTATGGCACGAACCCTGTCATTCAATTCTTCCTGAAAGTCATCATCCACAAAACTTACCGCATCTGAACGAAAACCATCAATGCCATACTCTTCAATCCAAAATTCTTTTGCCTGAACCATATAGTTAAGCAGTCCCTGTTCGGAGTGATCCAGCTGAATCACATCGGACCAGTTGGTGCCGGGCGGACTCATAAAATTGCCATTACCATCTTTTTCATACCAATGAGGATTTTCTTCAGTAAGGTAATTATCCCAGGCGGTGTGATTTGGCACCCAATCGAGAATCACATACATACCCCGGCTTTGTGCTTCCTGTACGAGGTTTCCAAAATCATCCAGTGTCCCAAATTCAGGATTTACGTCCATGAAATCTGTTACCGAATAGTAGCTCCCTAACGTTCCAAGTCGATTCACTTCTCCTATTGGATGGATAGGCA
>PWFZ01000302.1 GCA_003555185.1 Balneolaceae bacterium
ACAGTCTGCTAAAGACAATAATATTTCATTTGTAGGATGGAATTTTAATGATTGGAATGAAAAGTCTAATAGTTTACAGTTGAAAGAGCTGTTGGACGCTCATGATGTAGATTTTGCCGTTCCGCTATATGAAGAGACCGTAGAGTGGGCGGGGGCATTGAACTCTATTTTTCGTGATGATCCGCGTTTGTTAAATCGTGCCTATCTTTTCCGAAATAAAGCGATAATGAAACGAAAAGCACTTATTGCAGGGCTTAGAGTCGGCTTGTTTGAAGAAGTTTATACCAAACAAGGAGTTCACGATTTTATGGACCGGCTGAATGAGGCTAACCTACAGCTATCAGGTGAGGAGGACGCTTGGGTTCACCTGAAACCGTTCAGTGCTGCGGGTACTGTTGGGCATAAGCTATTACGCTCCAAGCAGGATATAGATGAAAAAGTAATTGATAAGGATTTTCCGTGTATGGTGGAGAGTCATCTGCCCGGGAAAGAGTTTTCCTGCGAAGCATTTGTGCACAATGGAAAGATTCGTTTCCTGAACATAACGGAATATGTTAAGCTCGGATATTCTAACTTTGTACCGGCGGGGCCTGAACTTGAGGAGAAGCGCCCTCTTATTAAGGACGCCATGGAGCGGTTGGTGAAATCTTTCGGAATTGAATACGGAATGATTCGCCCCGAATGGTTCCTCACGGAAGATAATACCCTGAGCTTTGGAGAGGTTGCCTGCAGAATACCGGGCGGACATATTTTTGAGCTGATTGAAAAAGCTCATGGATTTGACCCAATTCAGGGCCTTGTTCTTTGCAGCGACCCGTCTGCCACAGACGAAGATGTTGAGGAATTTTTTCCAAAACAGGATATAAAAAATGGTCAAAATTATGCCGGCAGCGTGATGGTGTATCCGAAACCCGGACATATTTCAAAGCTTCAAATTCCAGACGAGCTAAAGGAAGATTCATTTTTTGAAGATCACACTCTTTACGCTCCATCCGCTCACAAAGTGTCGGACCAGCGTGAAGGATTTGGGAATCACTATGGTACTGTCTTTTTTAACGGTGATGATCCCGACCGTATGCGTGAACTTCTACGTCACTATCAGGATGTAGACTTTTATGCATAAATCGTAAATTGAATTGGAATGGGAGTGATAAACAAATGTATATCACTTCCTCATCCATTTAAACTCATAAAAGTTTTTAGCAATGGGTTACTTTCAATCGCGTTTACCTACCCGATGTTGGAACAAACCCAAGTCGCATACAATAGAAGAAACCGCAATCAAACCTTTAGAAGAATACCTACTTGAAAAAAAGCAGTAAAAAAATACCAAAAGCCGTTGAACAGAAATACCAAGAAACGCTAAAAAGTTTTAAAGAAGCAACGCCTCTGCTAGCAGAAAGTCATAAGAAAAAGCTGCTTAGCAGTCTTGATATATTAACGGATTCGAAAGAAGGTGTTCAGTTTTTATATAGCCAAATCGATCCGTTAATTGGAGCCGGTATTTTCAGAGATACGATGTGGGACGATCCTGCGCGCCTGGTTCCTGCTCTTGTAGGGGGTACTCTTAAAGCCGGAGATCAAACAACGATTGTAGAAGTAGTGAGTGAACTGCGAATTCTGGCTATTGCGAACGGTGCCATCAAGCATGAAAAATTTTCTGCCGGTAAGGCTCAAACATTTCTTGAGGATGCGCTGGTAAACAATTTGGACTTAATCTTTCCCGATGGTTCTGAAGAGAGCCGTGCGATGGACGAGAATACCCAGAGAAAAATTGGTGTGCTTTTCACTTTTATAACCGATCAGATTTCAATTCATAAGATCAAAGGACGATTAGCTACAGAAATTGAGCTTATCTGTGCTCAGCGCCCCGTGGTGACAGATCGGGTTCTTGAAATTATACGAACCGTACATAATGAGATTGAACTCTCCTCAGAAAATGAAGAAGACCGCCGGTTGATGTACTATGTAAAATCAGTATATACGCCGTCGAAAAAAGCAGGAGAACTGAATGCGGATGAGTATAAACGGTTTCTTGAACAGGCAAAACGTAAAGAGATTATAGAGGAGTGTAAAGAGCTTTCCGATTCAATGCACGAGACCGGCCTTTCTGTGGATTATCATGCGGTTTTATTACGTCATGTAGCAAAAGACAGTGCACTGGTTAAGCAGGCTTTGGGGCTTGATAATGTGGGAAAAGCGGAACTGGATAAGCACAAAGGATTTGTAAATGAGCTTATTGAGACGGTTATCCATCCTGATACAGCCCGCTCCTGTTTTGGTCTGGCCAAGTTACTCGAGCGTTCTCTGCTGTCACATCAACCCGTAAAAAGCGGATTGCAACGAATTATGGGACTCAAGCTACATGAGGATGTAGCAGTAAATATTCGAAAATCGAGACAAAACAACACCCTCGATCCAAAACATATTTTGGCAGCGGAGTGTCTTGGAATCCTGGGACAACCCCTGGGGGTTGGGCAAGGCTGGAATCCAACGTGCCAGTCAGCACGGGGAATTAGTTTATGGAGTAGTCATGCCCCGGGTAAACTGCTCCGTATGATTGAAAGTGCTGCGAAATCAAATAGCCTGGAGATGAGATTCGAAGGGAATGTGATTAAATCTGACGAACAAATTCTCGGTCTGGTTAAGGAACTCGATTATAATTTGGATGCAGTATCTGTGGTTCTGGTTCCACATCTCGATAAGATCTACAACGAGATGATGAGAAGAGCTTCCCACCGGGCTGATGATCCGCATAAATGGGTGAACCCGGCTATGTATGGACACTGGATTCCCACAGGTTTTATTTCGAATTATGATTCTCTGACAAACACTATCAAGGAGTACGATAAATTTATAAGAACGTTTTATATCACTCATCATCCCGATTATAATGGTGGAAATGATTTAGCATATCCTAATCCTGTAGGGATATTTTTGACATCATCTACCGGAAAACTGATTGGTTTTCATGCCGTTTCTATTTTGCGGGTGAAAAAAGTGAAGGGCCAGGTGAGGGTCTTTATTCTAAACCCTAATAATGAAGGGCGTCAGCGCTGGCAGGAAAATATGCGGCCCACCGTAGCCGGAAATGGTGAACGGGCAGGGGAGTCGTCATTGCCGTTTCACCAGTTTGCATCTCGGCTCTATGCATACCACTTTAATCAGTCAGATCTGGAAGATCTTGAAAAAGTGGATTCAGCAGAGGTCGATAAAGTGACAGAACTTGCCAAAACCAGCTGGGGAGAATCGTATCAGTGGACGGAGCCGATCGGGAGTTTGATCTGATGCCACTAATTTCAATAATTATGAATTGTTCTAACACCTAAATTCAGCTCAAAAAAATGGTTCGTCACTCATCGAGGATAGAATTAAGTCAGTCTGCCCTGAAACAAAATGTAAACTTTATCCGGAAAAAGATTGGCCCGGAAACGATACTCTCCTCTGTGGTGAAAGCAGATGCTTTTGGTCACGGTATCGGTACGTTTGTTCCAATGGCAGAGAAAGCCGGAATAAGACACTTTTCGGTAGCATCGAGCTACGAAGCTTGGGAAGTAAGTGAAGCGTGCACCAAAGAGAGCTCCATCATGATCATGGGTATACTTTATGATGATGATTTAGAGTGGGTAATTAGCAATGATATCGAGTTTTTTGTGTTTGATCTGCCACGGCTTAAAAAAGCTAAAG
>PWFZ01000203.1 GCA_003555185.1 Balneolaceae bacterium
AGCCGGTATACAATGCCATTGTTTGGCAGGATCGCAGAACTTCTGATTATTGTGATGAGTTAAAAAAACAGGGTCATGCCGACATGATCCAGGATAAAACCGGATTGGTGCTGGACTCCTATTTTTCCGGTACTAAAGTAAAATGGATCCTCGATAACGTAGATGGTGCCCGCGAAAAAGCTGAAAAAGGCGAATTGGCTTTTGGTACAATCGACTCGTGGCTTATCTGGAATTTTACGCAGGGAGAGCTTCACATTACAGATGTAACCAACGCCTCCAGAACCCTGCTATTTAACATCAACACGATGGATTGGGATGATGAAATTATTGAACTAATGGACATCCCGAAAAGCATGCTTCCGGATGTGAAACAGTCGAGTGAAGTGTATGGGAACACAAAAACTACTCTATTTGCCAGTAAGGTTCCCATCGCCGGAATAGCCGGAGATCAACAATCAGCTCTTTTTGGACAGATGTGTACTGAAAAAGGAATGGTTAAAAATACCTACGGCACAGGTTGCTTTATGTTGATGAATATTGGCGACAAACCGGTTAAATCGGAAAACAACCTGTTAACTACCGTTGCCTGGAAAATTAATGGGAAAACTACTTATGCACTGGAAGGTTCGGTATTTATTGCCGGAGCCGTTGTACAGTGGCTGCGAGATGAGATGAGTATTATCCAGGAATCTAAAGACGTCGAATATTTCGCCAATAAGGTAGAGGATTCAGATGGAGTGTATCTCGTACCCGCATTTGCAGGTTTAGGTGCGCCATACTGGAATCAACACGCCAGAGGAACAATGGTAGGAATCACGAGAGGCACCAATCGTGCCCACATCGCGCGTGCAGCGCAGGATTCTATCGCCTACCAGGTCACCGATCTGCTGACCGCCATGAATGCTGATGCCGGAATAGAGATCAAAGAGCTTCGGGTTGATGGAGGAGCCACTGTAAATGACACCCTTATGCAGTTTCAAAGCGACCTTCTTGAAGTTCCGGTTGTCCGGCCCACAGTCACTGAAACAACTGCACTCGGCGCCGCCTACCTTGCCGGCCTTGCTGTTGGATACTGGAAAGATATTGATGACATCCGCGAGCAGTGGATGGTGGATAAAAAGTTTGAACCGGAAATGGATCAGGCAAAAGTTGATGAACTGACTAAAGGATGGAAACGCGCCGTTCGAGCCGCCATCGCCTGGGCTGACGATAAATAGATATCTCACAATTAACTTAAAACCACTCAAATATGTCACCAATAATCGCAGAAATTATCGGAACAGCTATCCTCATACTTTTTGGAGGTGGTGTTGTTGCGAATGTTGTTCTAAACAAAACGAAGGGAAAGGACAGCGGATGGATTGTCATCACATGGGGCTGGGCGATGGGAGTTTTCGTTGCCGTTTACGCTATGGGACAATTCAGCGGGGCTCACATCAACCCGGCCGTGACAGTAGGGCTTGCTACTGCAGGCCTATTTGAATGGGGAATGGTTTTTCCATACATCATTGCCCAAACTGTTGGCGGATTTATCGGCGCAACCCTGGTTTGGCTCGCTTATAAAGATCACTTTGCAGCTACAGAAGATGAAGCTACTAAACTAGCTATTTTTTCAACAAGTCCGGAAATCAGGAATTACCCCTCCAATTTGATGACGGAGGTTATCGGAACGTTTATTCTGATATTCGGAATCCTCTACTTATCCTCACCGGGATTTATAGGGGTCAATGGTGAAATGCTTTCAACCATTACCATTGAAGGGAAAGATGTTGGCTTAGGTTTAGGATCACTCTCTGCACTCCCCGTTGGATTACTTGTTTTGGGAATCGGCTTGTCGCTCGGTGGACCAACGGGATACGCTATTAATCCTGCACGAGACCTCGGGCCACGTATTGCCCACGCCCTCCTGCCATTTCCACACAAAGGAAGCAGCGATTGGGCTTACTCATGGGTACCTATTCTCGGGCCCACTATCGGAGCGGTTATAGCCGCAGGACTTTTCCTGATACTTTAAAAAAAATAGTGTGGATGAAAGGCATATCTGCCGATCATTCACACCTCAGGCCCCATTAATAACGGTAAATCATCAAACAGCTTTCCCCGGCTTGATTAATCCTGAAAAGCCAGATCAATTACCAGGCGTTAATTACAGGAATGCAAAAATTATAGGGTCATAGCTGATTTACACGCAGATATTTTCTACTTTCGACAACGTGCAAAGACCACGCTGTCTATTGCTTTAAATAAAAATGCTCTGATACATGTCCATCTTCTTCTGGGTCGTTCTTCTCTACCTCGCCATGCTGATGGGTATTTCCATCTGGAAAAGTCGTGCCATTAAAAATCAGGAAGATTTTATGGTGGCGGGCAGATCTGTCTCCACACCCAAACTAGTGGGTACATTGCTTTGTACCTGGCTGGGATCGGGGACGCTTTTGGCAGGAGCGGGATTGGCGGCGCGCGTGGGAATATCAGAACTTTGGCTGGCTGCCGGCGCCTGGATCGCCATAGTGCTTGTGTTCTTTTTAGCCGGACGAGTCCGCCGAATTGCCCAATACACTGTGCCCGATATTCTGGAGCTTCGCTACAACAAATGGGCAAGAATTTTAGGGACTATCGTAATTGTGATTGCCTACACCACTATTGTGGGGTATCAATTTCGCGGCGGTGGATTTGTGCTGAATTTGGTAGCCGGAATTCCGGAGTGGCAGGGAGTTTTACTCACGGCCGGATTCATTATCGCGTTTACTGCTTTTGCCGGAATGCTCTCCATTGTTTCTGTAGATATCATTAACGGAGCGGTGATCACTCTAGCTGTCCTTTTTGCCATTCCCTTGGTATTTATGAATCTGGGTGGGATGGAGTTTGTGACCACCGAACTGGATCCGTCACTTTTCGATATTACCGGTGGCCATAATTGGATTTGGGTGATGGGTGTCTTTTTCCCAACGTTTTTACTTCTTTTGGGAGAGTCCAACATGTACCAGAAATTCTATTCTGCCAAGAACGAAAAAGCGGCTAAAAATGCGGTGATGTTTTGGGTGTTTGGAACGATCATTATTGAAACGGCCATTGCCTCGTTGGCCATTCTGGCATTTAGTCATTTTAATGCGATTGACCCATCCAGCATTATGCATCTTGCGGCGGAAGACAGTGAGCGGATTATTTTGCACGCCGCGCGATTTGGAACGGAAATTGGAATTCCTCTAGCCGGTGGGTTGCTGCTGATTTGTGCCGCTGTGGCGATCATCACCTCCACAGGGAATAGCTTTTTGCTGACGCCATCCACCAACTTGACCCGCGATATCTATCAGCGCTTCATCAATCCTCAAGCATCCGAAAAGATGATTGTGCTTTTCCAGCGATTGATGGTTTTAGTCCTTGGAATCGTGGCATGGCTGTTGCTTACTCAGTTTCGCACAATCTTAGATATGGCTTTCACCGCCTACACCATGATCGGGGCCGGACTCACCCCGGCGCTTCTGGCTGCCTTCCTCTGGAAACGGGTAACTACAGCCGGAGGAGTAGCTTCCATTGCAACCGGGATGGGTGTCACAGTGCTCATCACCATTATCAACTCATTCGGTGACGCACCCCTCATTCCGTTCGATTACATTGTACTCCCCGCGGCCGGACTGTCCATTACCGTGTTAATTGTGGTCTCCCTTATGACA
>PWFZ01000427.1 GCA_003555185.1 Balneolaceae bacterium
CAGATATTGGCCACGAAGATGATAATTTTACTCTTCCGATGGGAATTGAAGCAGAATTGGATGCAGATGAAGGGATCATAACATTAGTAGAACCGGGCGTGATGTAATCTTACCTCATTTCTCAAAATTTTGCTTTTCCTTTTTGTAATCTTCATTACTGATAAGCCCCTGCTGCCACAATCCTGTAAGATAATCGAGCTTGTCGATCGTACCCGGTGGTGGTAGCTCCACAGGCTCTTTTTTAACTTTATTCAGCTCTTCTATTCTCCTCCGCTCAGCATGTATTGCTGTTGAAATTGTTTCCGCAAGAGCCTGCGGATTGGTCTGGCCGAGTAGTTTTATGGTGCGGGATTCCGTAATTAATGTAACATCTCCCAAGTCAAATTTTTTATCTATCCAATTCTGTTCTATATCCAGAGTTTTTATGTTGACCAGGTCTACCGCTTGAGAGATATTCCCTTCGGAGGCCCGTATTTGTTGATCGGTAACCTCATACACGTAACTGTTTTTTTTGCTGTGTACTTTCCAAAGAACGAAAAGTCCAATACCGGCCAGTGGAATTAAAAGTATTCCGAAAAAATAGCCCCAGAACCAACGCTTCCAGTCGGGCCTGAGTTCAATCGATTTTGACATAGTCTTTCACATTTTAAATTGCTAAAAAAATCGCTTTAACTGCGATCGGGTACCCAGGGAGTTTCTTCTGCATTTTGTTGTTTATTTTCAAATCGCGCAAGAACAAAAAGCAGATCAGAAAGCCTGTTCAGATAGACAATTGCTGACGGAGAAATTGATTCACGATGCGCCAGTTCCACTGTTTTACGTTCTGCCCGCCGGCACACAGTTCTCGCAAAGTGAAGCGTAGAACCTGCACCCGTACCGCCCGGCAATATAAATGACTTTAATGGATTAAGATCAACTTCAAGCTGATCTATCCATTGCTCAAGCTGATCAATTTCGTTTTGGCTAACGTCCTCAATTCGTGATTTTTCGGGATCGGGTGTAGCTAATGTGGCTCCCACAACAAAAAGATCATTTTGTACCTGTTTAAGAATTTTTTTTCCGGTTACAGACAACGAATAGGAGAGAACAATGCCAATAGTTGAATTCAGTTCATCGACTGTTCCGTATGCATGAATACGAATATCGCTTTTTTGGGTTTTTGAACCTCCAAAGAGGGCTGTTTCACCGGTATCACCTTTTTTGGTATAGATCTTCATAAAGGTTGTTTAAAATTTAAATTTTATCATTTTATAAAAAATACAGAATTGACGGGACTTATAAAGAACATAAGAAACTGTGAAATGTGATGTTTGTCCCGTCGCTATCTACAGTTTTCTTATCACTCAATATGGAATGATCTGCCTTTCTTTTCAACTGAAATCATCAGGTGTGATATGGCCTCCAGGCGTTTTTCAAACGCAGTTTGTTGCCGCAGCGGACACTCAATCACTAAGTGTACATTATCAGTGTATTCAGATTCAGATTCGTACAGTGTGAATGTGTGTTTTAATTTTTCGATGAGTGTCTGCTGATCGTATGGATACGTTATTGAAATAGAGGATAGTGGGTGTGATTATTGGCTTAACCCCCTAAATACTGGACAGTGTTTCTGTTAAGATCCTCCAAAGGAGATTCCGTTGCAAGAGCTTTTTTCAGCTCCATTTCTTTCACCAAATCAATACCCATACTCAGCAGGTAATTGTATGGACTCAGGTAGTTGATTCCTGAGTGAATACGCTCGTAATTATAGAATACCAGCCACCGATTGAATGTATCAACGGCCTCAGGTAAATCTTCAAATTCATATCTGCTGCAAATCACCCGCTCCAAAATGCTATGATAGGATTCAATATGTGCATTTTGCTCCGGCGTGGCCGGTTTGGTAAACTCCTGGGTAACCTGCCTGTCTGCAAAATACTGCTGTACCAAGTGCGATTCCATCTGCGAACCATTGTCATTCCGCACGTAAATCCACAGCGGCATTGGGTAGATTACAAAGATCTGATCAAACAACGCCACCACATCCTCGGAACGCACCGAGTAGCTGACCAGCTGCCCGAGTACCCATCGGCTAAACACATCAATCACACTAAGCACCAGGGCGTTTCTGCGCTGCCCGGCAATCCATATATATTTGATGTCAAACTCCAGGTAACTAAAATAACTGTGAGCCTGAGGCACCAGATCGCTGACCCACAGCCGCTTCGTTTTAGGACCGGCAGTGCGTTTATAGAGTAATCCAGCCTGTTTCATCAGCCGGTAGACCTTCTTCTTGTTGATTCGATAGCTATACTGCTGGCGCAAGGCATGGGTTACCTTCACATAGCCATAATCCACAAATTCCCCTGATAAAATCTGCTGGATATGCCCGATGACAACCTCATTGCTCACATAGTCCCCATCCTCGGTAAGAGTATGTGTGCTAACTTTACGCCCCTTCCCCGCGGTGCCAGGCTTGTAGTAATAACTGCTGCGGGGCAGTCGCAGAATCGTCAGTACCTTGCTAACCGGGTAACCATCATCGATAAATTGCTGGGCAACCATACGTTTGACCTCGGTGGTTATGGACTTTTTTTTAAAAGAGCTTCCTGAATCATTAGCTTGAGCTCTTTCTCAGCAATAATCTGCTTAAGCATTCGGTTCTCGGAAAGCAGCTGTGCGTTCTGCCTGCTGAGCTGGTCGCCGCCACGGTTTTCCAGGGCAGACTCGCCAAGGCTTTCAAATTTCTGTTTCCACTTATATAGGCTGGTTTGAGAAACATTAAAATGACGGGACGCTTTGGCAATTCCCTCGGTATTGGCCATATGGATGGCTGCTAATTTTTCGGATTTACTCCATGTTTTTCTGTGTGTTGACATAATCACAAATTATAAACTTTCCTGGTTTAATTTGTGTCCAGTCTTTTAGGGGGCTGGAAGGAAACCATATATCAACCACAACAGAATTCCAGTGCATAAAATTGAATACATGCCCAGTGACAGATCTTTTGCAGACTTAGATTTCCAGGTTTTAACAGCCTGGGGCAGAAATGCAATTGTGGTGCAGATGCCAGCGGCTAACCCAATAATTGTTATTAGATTCATACTATTTGTTAAATTTCTAAAGACAATCGCCTACTCTTGTTCTTTGTACTTTTTCTTTAATCTTAAAAGATAATCATATGCTTCTTCACGGTTATTACCAATTTCTCCGTCAAAAATCGCATCTTTAATTTCATTCTTTACTTTCCCTACAATTGGTCCGGGTTTTATATTAAATTCCTTCATTATATCTTCTCCACTGATAGGATTAGTCCAGTTTCGGATTTTATCCTTCTCCTCCACTTCCTTAATTTTTTCTTCTACACGCTCAAAATTCTGACGATATTTTTTTACCCGCCATTCATTCTTGCTGGTAATATCGGCTTTGCAAAGAATCATTAAATCTTCAATATCGTCTCCGGCTTCGTAGATCAGCCTGCGTATGGCACTGTCTGAAACTTCATCAGAAACCAGAGCAATGGGGCGCAAATGCAAGCGTACCAGTTTCTGCACATACTTCATTCTATCATCAAGAGGCAGACAAAGTCGTCTGAAAATCTTTGGTGTCCACTTAGCTCCCAAAGCGTCATGGCCGTGAAATGTCCATCCTGATGATTTTGAAAACCGCTTCGTGGGAGGTTTGGCAATATC
>PWFZ01000325.1 GCA_003555185.1 Balneolaceae bacterium
GAAACTGCTTCTGTGCTATTATCCTCTCGCGTGCCGTCCGCCACACCATCTGATATGCGAATCAGGGCCGCCTTAACAGGATGATCGAAGTGATCATCAAATTCACTTTTCCCTCCGGTTTTTTTGTCCAAACGTACTGAATAAATCTCCATCTCTTTATCCAGAGGTTTCAGCATATCATAAATATTTAGCAGTGCGGTACTGGCCGCTGTGAGTGCTTCCATCTCCACTCCCGTTCGTGCAATCGCCTCAGCTTCTGCTTTCACATGAATTGTATCTTCATCGAGTTGAAACGAGATATCCACCCACTCTAACGGCAGATTGTGGCAAAATATCAGTAATTCAGAAGTTTTCTTTGCTGCCTGAATACCCGCTACACGACTCACTTCCAGCACATCTCCCTTTTCAACCTCCTTATCGATTATCTTTTGAATAACATCTTTCCTGGTTTTCAGTGCCCCCACCGCTCTCGCAAATCGAAGTGTTGTAATCTTATTACTTACGTTGATCATCTTGCAGAAACGTTTTGAAGTTTTATGTAAAATATTGACTGCGGTGCTTATTTATGCTCACAATATATTCTGAATCGCGCCAAGTTTAAACCCATAATTTTACACTGCTTGAAGCAACTTCTTTAAGTAAAGCTTTCGATTAACTCTGATTAAAAAGATCAGTAAGTAAAAATATTCTACAAATTAATTTGACTGTTCAATCTGCGGGGCCGTATATTAAGACTAAATACTCTTAAATATTAATTAAGCCACAACCAATGCTTCTGTCAAAAACATGTATCTACGGACTGAGAGCCTCTGTGCTGCTGGCCAGCAAAAAACAGGGAGGATTGGAATACACAACGATACGAGAACTGAGTGATGAGTTAGAAATTTCATTTCACTTTTTGACAAAAGTTCTACAAAAATTAACAAAGTCAGAATTACTGGAATCTTATAAAGGTCCGAACGGAGGTGTTAAGCTTGCCCGGGATGCCTCCAGCATAAATTTTATGGATGTAGTGAGATCCATTGACGGAGACTCTCTGATTCATGAATGTGCACTTGGGCTTCCGGGCTGCGGATTACTCAAACCATGCCCTTTACATGATCAATGGTCCGGCTTAAAAATGAACATTATCACTATGATGCAAGACATTACCCTGAAAGATATGGCAAATAATGACAGCACAGGTCACCTACTTAAAAACCCTATACAAATTATTTCCGGAAAGTAGCTTTTAAGCCCTAAATAGGAATTCGTACTCTTATTTATTAAATATAATAATTGTGCACGATAACTATTTATACTGAGTTGTGGGGCATTCCCTTACAAGAGGTTCAGGAAATGTAGTACCTAAAGCTTTTAACTCTATACATACCTTTAACAATTAAAAATTAGCCTTGAAAATTATTTAGATATGAAAACAAGAATATTTGTAAGTCTACTAACCGCCTCCCTGATTTTTTTCTCTTGTGGAAATAATGACGGAGAAACAGATGAAGCAAGCAGATCAGCTGAACAGGAACAAGGGTTAACCGAATTTGAACTGGAACATGGAGTGGGTCCGGTTACCGAACGAGTTGATATTGACGATACAATAGACGCCGAGATGGCAACCAAAGGACTAAACATCTACGAGATGAAGTGCGAAATGTGCCACAATATGGAAGGCCGAATGGTAGGCCCCGCCCTCGGGGATGTATTGGAGCGCAGAAGCCCTGAATTCGTAATGAACTTTATCCTTAATCCATCCGGAATGGTGCAAGAGCACCCGGAAGGACAGAGATTACTGCAGGAGTATATGACGGCAATGCCATATCAAAACGTAAAAGAGGATGAGGCGAGGGCAATCGTCGAATTCCTGCGAGATTACAATCAAAACCAATAACAAAAAATACCTAATAACGATTAAACAACGGTACTATGAAAAAAAATAAAACAAATAAACTGCGTGGACTTTTTGTTTCGGTAGGCCTGATTGCAATAGCAGGTCTTATCTTCACAGGGTGTCCATCTCAGGACAGAATGTTACAGTCTGGCGATGCTGCACAAAAAGTGTATGTAGCCCCGGGCGATCATGACGAATATTACGGATTCTTCTCCGGCGGTTACAGCGGACAGTTAAGCGTATGGGGGCTTCCCTCCGCACGTTTTTTAAAAGTGATTCCTGTATTTTCGCAGGATCCGGAAACAGGATACGGTTATTCAGAAGAGACAAAACCTCTCTTTGAAACCAGCTATGGATTTATTCCCTGGGAT
Organism: Balneolaceae bacterium; assembly: GCA_003555185.1. GTDB lineage: Bacteria > Bacteroidota > Rhodothermia > Balneolales > Balneolaceae > SW132. The sequence continues at coordinate 2,254 of PWFZ01000325.1, forward strand.
GATTCTCACCACCCTCACATTTCGCAAACAGATGGGGATGCTGATGGTCGCTGGATATTCATCAATGCCAACAATACACCGCGTATTGCCAGAATCGATCTGAAAACGTTCGAAACCAAAGAGATTCTTGAACTGCCAAATACCGGCGGTAACCACGCCTCCTCTTTTGTAACTGAAAATACAGAGTATGTAATCGGAGCAACTCGATTTAGCATTCCTTATGAAATGGATTTGGATGTGCCTATCGATAGCTATAGTGATGAATTTCGTGGAGCTCTATCATTTATACAAGTTGATCCCGAAACAGGTATGATGAACATGGATTTCCAAATTCTGGTACCGCCGTATAACTACGATCTTGGACGCGCAGGAAAAGGACCATCAGCCGACTGGGTATTCTTTACCACCTACAATACAGAAGAAGCACACACCATGCTTGAAGTGAATGCTTCCCGTTACGACAAGGATTATATCGCTGCCGTAAACTGGAGAAAAGCCGCTGAGTTGGTACGCAACGGAGCCGGTGAGACAATGGATGCCGAATACTACCACAACTATTATGAAGGCAATCAGGGTTATGCTATTTCAACGGTTAAAAATCAGGTAACTGTTTTAACACCTGAAGAGGGACAGGACTTCATCTACTTCCTGCCTACTCCAAAATCACCTCACGGTGTGGATATTGATCCAACCGGAGAATTCATCGTTGGCGGCGGTAAACTGGCAACTATTATTCCGGTTCACTCCTTCTCTCAAATGATCGACGCGATTGACAATGAGCGCTTTGATGGTAATGTAGAAGGAATTCCAATTCTCGACTACGACGCAACCATCGTCGGAGAAGTTGAAAACCCGGGTCTTGGCCCACTTCACACCGAGTTTGATGGAAATGGCCATGCATATACATCTGTATACATCTCCTCAGAGATTGTAAAATGGTCACTCGACACATTTGAAGTAGTCGACAGAATTGACGCCTACTACTCCATTGGTCACTTGATGATCACCGGCGGCGATACCAAAAATCCGGATGCCAGATACATGATTGGTTTGACCAAAACAGCCAAGGATCGTTATCTGCCAACAGGACCGAAGCAAAATCACCCGGCACAGCTTTATGATATTTCCGGAGACAGAATGGAACTTCTGCTCGATTTCCCAACCATCGGAGAGCCTCATTATGCACAGGCAATCCGTGCAGATTTAATCAAGGACAATGTTGCCCAGATCTACGAGATGGAGGATAACGACCACCCACATGCTGTTACCAGGATACGAGACAACCGGGTAGAGCGTGATGGCAATGTAGTTCGTGTTTACATGGGCTCCACAAGAAGTCACTTCCGTCCTGACAACATTGAGGGAATCCGCGTCGGTGATACCGTTTACA
>PWFZ01000318.1 GCA_003555185.1 Balneolaceae bacterium
CATTACCCATTTAAAGAATAAGATATTCAATAAATGGATATCCTCTGAAACATATGAGAGTGGCCGGTGCTTTTCCGGACTCCTGCAAGAGTCGCGACTGTCGAAGTGAAATCCTGAACAAGAACTCAACCTTTACCCACAGCTCTTCCAGTCCCGACCCTCGGGATTGCAGGTTGTTTAGCTACTTTCTTTACTTAGCGTCCTGGCAGCCCGACAGGCTCGTCGGGACTGCAAGAGTCGCGGCTATCGAAGTGAAATCCTAAACAAGAACTCAATCCATATTCCCACAACTCTGCCAGGAACTCCGCTCCGCTTCGTGCTCTGGCAGGTTGTGGTTAGCAAACTAAACAATTCTATCCTTATCACTGTAATCGGGAATCTCACCGCTGTACCTGAAAATTCGCTTAATCCATTTAACAAGCGATGCCGACTGATTTTTGATGTACCACTGATCTGCAGCTCTTCTGGCTCCCAATCCGTAGCTTGGATAGGGATGAATTGTATCAGCAAAATCACGGAGAGAAACTCCATTTTTCATCGCCAGCGCGTATTGCGAGATCATCTCCCCTGCATGAGCACCCAGCACCGAAGCACCTAGAATTTTGCCGCTCCACTTTTTCGCGTACACTTTTATCATTCCCGTGGTTTTTCCGTCTGTTATGGCACGGTCAATTTTTGAAAAAGGGAATCGATATACTTCAAATTTCTCTCCTGCAACATTCAGCTGTTTTTCAGTTGCACCTACCTGACCCAGCTCCGGTTCTGTAAACGTAACCCACGGCACATGTTTTTTATCGATTTTCATGGGCACTTTTATCAAAGCATTCGAAGTAGCAATTTTTGCCATGTGCTCACTCATATGAGTAAACTGATAGCGCCCGGTAACATCACCCACAGCTTAAATATGTCGCTTATTAGTCCGGCATTTATCATTTACGGTTACACCATTCTTATCAAAATTTACGCCCGCAGCATCCAGATTCAGTGTATCTATATTTGCCCGCCTTCCGGTTGCAAAAAGCACTTTCGATCCAGCTACTGTAGATTTCACTCCATCTTTTTCAATAACGACTTCAACACCTGAATCGGATTTTTTCACTTCCTTAACTCCGGAATTTAAATGATAAATAACTCCTTCCTCTTCCAACTCTTCTTTTAGCATGGAAGTTAGCTCAGGATCATCATTCGTTAAAATTCCCGATGCCATATCAATCACATCTACAGCGGTTCCTAATCGTACAAAGCTTTGGGCCATCTCTGTACCGATGGGACCTCCGCCAATGATGATCAGTTTTTCAGGGAGATTATCAATTTCAAAAAGAGATTCGTTGGTGAGAACATCAACATCTTCCACACCTACTATGGGTGGTACAAAAGCCTTTGCGCCGGTACAGATAAAAAAGTACTTTCCGGTAACTTCCCTATCTAATCCATTTCCGTCGGTGATTTTGATAGTATGATCATCCAAAAATTCAGCACGGCCATGAACAACTTCAATACCCATTTCTTCGAAAATTGCCGGGTCATCCGCATCCTCGTATACTTCTCGTCGGATACGATCAACGTGCTCCATCACTTTTGAGACATCAAATTTTACGTCATTTGCAGTAAGGCCATACTTTTTTGCTTCTTTTGCATTATGCATCACAGATGCGGCTTTTATCAGCGTTTTACTGGGTACGCAACCGGTCCAGGTACAATCTCCCCCTAGCCTGTCTTGTTCAATCATCATCGTTTTCGCACCAAAATTGGCAGAGATTCCGGCTGCTGTAAGTCCGGCTGCTCCACCGCCAATAACAATCGAATCAAACATATATTTACCCATTCGTAACCTCTGCCTCTTCGTTTATTTGTTTCCTTACATTCTTGAATGTCGACCATGCGCCATACAACAGCATCAATACAACTAAACCATAAACCCACCAAGGCACATTTTGTCCGGCAATCATCAGGTATAAATACGCAGAAATGAAGAATAAAGCGGCGCTTAATACCGGAAAAACAATGGAAATTCCTTTTCGATAATTTCGGACCAGCCACGCAATCGAAAGAGTAAAAAATGGAATAGCCCCCACATAAATGGATCCAAAAATAATAGGGTTCACTCCATATTGGTCGCCAAGATTCATAAACCATTGATAAAAAACATCAAACCATTCCATAAAAATATATTCTAACTAGTTGTTGTTAATATGATTAATATCCCTCAAGATGAATAAGGATTTGTCACGCAAGTGTAACAATTAATTCTCAAATAAAATGCCGGCGATACCGTTTCACCAAATGAAGTTAAATATTGTATTTGGTTTGATATAATCTTTTACTTCCCCTTATATTGATTTTCAATAATGAAAAATTTTAACAACTACATATCGATATTTCTTTCGCTGTTCATAGCAGTAGGATTATCTCTGTCTACCGTACACACACATTACGAGTCAGACAGTCATGTAGATGGTATTGAGTACCAGTTTACTCAAGATGTAAATGAATGTGTGATCTGTGCTTCTCATTTTAAAGTTACTGCCGGGTCTGATGTTGAATCAAAAGCCCCTCTCCATTACAAAAACTCACTTTTTGTTCATACTGAAAATTTGATTGTTGACCCCCTCAACAATATTCAGAATGGGCGTGCCCCCCCTTTCTTTGGCTAATTACGCCATACAACCCCTTATTCTACAGTTTTAAAAAATCTCATTTCAGATGAGTAGTTGCTGTATATCTGTAGTCTATTTACCACCATTTTATCCTAAATCCTTAACCCAAATCTAAAATTCAATAAATATGAATTTATTTAATACTCAAAAACTAACACTCTTTGCGGCTTTCTTAGTCGTATCGTTATTTACCCTTCAAGCTTGTGGTACCGATGCCCATGATCACGATCATGCGGATGCTGTTGGTTTTGTCATTGAACAAAACAATGCTGAAGTACTTAGGTTTGAAAACAATCAGGCAAACTGGAACCCAGATGGAGCATGGGACGATTACTACCGCGACGGTATTGATGCCATCGTTATTTCTCCGGATGTCATTCAATTAACTGAAGAGAATCCACGCGGGATGACCCCTTCTGTGGTTATTAGATGGATTGATCCGGACGGAGATGTATTCGACCTTCCCGATGATGAAGGTGGCGAATTCAGTTTAACGTGGGAGTGGGAAAAACCGAATACTGTCGGTGATACTTGTTCTGATGAGGCAAGAGAAAATGTAGACCAACTGGATAATATTCGTCCGGCAAACCTTGAGCAACATGGTAGTGATGGATTATGGGGTTTCCACTTCAGAGCGGATCATGCAGGGCAAGACCGGTTACGCTTTAGCCTGATGCACGAAGATCATGCCGATTTCACATCCGGCTGGATTAATGTAGAAGTGCCTCATGACGAACATGATCTGATTGACGAAAACGGAATATATATGCACACCAGAGATAAGTGTAGAGTAGACCGTCCTCAATAAACGGATATGTGTCAAACTTTTACAGATTATTAGTTATAAAAAGTAGAGTTTGGCCTAGTCGATTAACAGTAAGAAGGGAGGGCATATCGTTCTCCCTTTTTCATAATAACTTCTTCCATTCAATATTCAATCTGTATGCGAAGCTTCGTTTTACTGCTCTTATTCATTTTCATGC
>PWFZ01000330.1 GCA_003555185.1 Balneolaceae bacterium
CGCTCCTGCCAGCATACTCGACTGAAGGAAATTCCACATCATCCAGCCGGTTGTTGTATACCAGAAGAAGTTTTCGCCCGGCTTTACATCATTATGAAAATGGAGGTATTTCAGGTGTTCAAGAAGAGTCCCTCCATGGGAATGAGTAATCGCTTTGGGTTTTCCGGTTGTTCCACTTGAATAGAGAACCCAGATGGGATGATTAAATTCCACCGGGGTGAACGTCAATCCTTCTCCATTTGACGAGAATACATCTGCCCAGTTTACATACTTCCCATTCGGCTCCTCCGATATTTCAGGATATGGTATAACCACTGTTTTACGGATGCTATCAATACCACTGACAATTTCATCCAATTCTTTTGCACGAGAATGAACCTTTCCGTTATATAAGTAACCGGTTGAAGCAAAAAGAATCGTTGGCTCTATTTGGGAAAAGCGGTCAATAACCGTGCTGACTCCAAAATCAGGTGAACAGCACGACCATACAGCCCCCAATGAATTTACAGCTAAAAATATGATGATGGCTTCAGGAATATTTGGAATATACGCAGCTACCCGATCGCCCTTTCCAATTCCCTCACTTATCAAAAAAGCTCTGACAGATGCCACTTTCGTTTCCAGCTCCTGCCAGCTGATCTCCTCTACACTTCTATTCTCAGCTTTGAACAAAAGTGCGGGATGATCGTCTGTCTTATTTCTAAAAATATGTTCAGCGTAATTCAGAGTGGCTCCCTCAAACCATTGCACTCCCGGCATTTTCTCCGAACTCAACACGTTTTCATAAGGACTGTGATGAATGATCTTGAAATAATCCCAAATGGACTCCCAAAATCTACTTACATCCTCAACAGACCACTCCCATAGCTTCTGATAGGAAGAAAATCGAATTCCTCTGTTTTTAGTCAGCCATCGCTCATAATCCTTTAGATTCGAGTTACTGATGAACTCTTTTGATGGCTCCCAAAGATTTGGATGTTGATCACTCATTATCGGATTTAGTTTTTCTCTTTGATTTTTTGATTCGACATCATCACAGCAAGTGCCTCTGAAACTTCATCATTCTCTATCATCTTTTTGCCTAGACGATGCAGCTCAGTCTCTATTTCTTTTTCGAGCGAAAGACGATCAAAAATATCTTTCACCTCACTACTCTCTTTTACTTTCTTAATTTCGTCTGATGATGGCATCGATTCCAGATTTCCCAAGCGGCCCAGGTTGTTGCCGGTCAGTATATGACTGTTTCGGATTTTTTCAGGAAGCGCATCAACCCCTATTCCCCGATTTCGGCCCGGCTTCGGAATTTCGAACATCGACTGTTCATTTGCCCTGCAGTACCAGCTGTCCCCCATTCGGGCAACCAAATCAAGCTTCAGGGAATCGATAAATCCGTCATCCTTTAAATATTCTTCCTGGATATGCACCATTTTAACCCGTGCAAGAATTAGGTTTCCGGCTCCACCCTCTTCACCTAGTTCAATGACGTCATCAACAGTACATTCAAGCGCAACCGGTGATTCTTTCACCCGTGGCGGCTTCACTATTTTTGATGGCACTTCTGTCAAGCCTGCTTTCGTAAATTCATTTACCCCCGTTTCGTACTCGGTGCTCGAAAGAGACATCTGCTCAATAATCGGGTAATTCACAATATTGATCACTACTTCCGGAACCTGTTTAATATTCTCAAGGGTATCTTTCGTACTTCCGTCCCTTCCGCGTCTAGACGGTGAAAAAACACAAATAGGTGGGTTGATTGAAAACACATTGAAATAGCTAAACGGACTCAAATTCACCCTTCCATCCGAATTAATGGTGCTTGCAAAAGCAATCGGTCTCGGTGCAACCGCTGACAATAAATATTTGTGCAGTACGCGGGTTTCAACTTTAGATGGATCGATGGTTTTAATATTGCTCATAAATAATTGCTTTAACTAAAAATCTAAGTTCGATTATTAATCTTTTTAAAAGGGCTAAGAAAGAAGTCTCCCCTAACAAGGGGAGATTTAGAGGGGTGTTCATTGGATTTTACCACGCCCTGATAAACAACCCCTATTTCCCCCTTTAATAAGGGGGACTCTAAACCGTCGGTAATATTTTTGATTTCAATTCACCAAAACCTACCCTCACGTTATTTTTTTGGGCAAACCCTTTCATAATCACCGTATCGTGATCCTGTAAAAATTTTCGTTTTTCGCCATTTGCCAGTTTCACCGGATCTGTTCCATTCCAGGAGAGCTCTAGCATTGAACCGTACGTTTCAGGTTCAGGACCTGAAATTGTACCGGAAGCCATCAAATCACCCACACGTACATTACACCCGTTTATGGTGTGATGAGCCAGCTGCTGACGCATATTCCAGTACATGTACTTAAAATTAGATTTTGTCACCGTTGTTGGCTGTTCACTTTTCTCTGATTGGATAGCCACCTCCAAATGGATGTCATAATTTCCCGCCTCATCATACTTTAAATATGGCCGAACCGGCGGATCTTGCAGCGGTCCATTTACACAAAATGGTTCAAGTGCTTCCATTGTCACGATCCAGGGCGAAATGGATGACGCAAAACTTTTACCCAAAAATGGTCCCAATGGCACATACTCCCATTTTTGAATATCCCGGGCTGACCAATCGTTGAATAAAACCAATCCGAATATATAGTCTTGAGCCTCATCGATGGATACTGATTCACCTAACCGGGATTCTTTTCCAACTATAAAACCCATTTCAAGCTCAAAGTCCAGCTTTTTGGTAGGACTCAATATTGGCGGGGAATCATTCGGTTTGATTTGCCCCTTTGGTCGGTGGATATTTACGCCTGATTCCACAATTGATGATGCCCTGCCGTGATATCCTACCGGAATATGTTTCCAGTTTGGCAACAATGCATTTTCAGCATCACGAAACATTTTACCGACATTTGTAGCGTGCTCGAGACTTGAGTAGAAATCTGTGTAATCGCCCACCTGAACAGGTAGATGCATTTTTACTGAATCTAAATTCTCGAATGCTGAATCGAGATTTTTCAACACAGAACTTTCATCACATAGTGCCTCCTGAACCCGGAGCCGTATTTCATTGGTCACAGATTTTCCCAGTGATATAAAATCATTGAGTGTGTCTGATTCAAAAACGGCACTGTTGAATTTGAGTCCATTAAATAACCCCTCGTCTCCGGCAATCTTTAAATCCACTACCTTTTCCCCGATGGCAATGCCCACACGAGGATTTTTAGCTGAAGTAGAAAAAATACCAAACGGTAAATTGTAGATAGAAAAATCAGAGTCAGCAGGAATTTCGAGCCAGGAAGTCAGCTTTATCATGTATTAAATTCAGTTTTGAAATGTTTTAATGCGATATCAATCCTTTAACCACGATTGATAATATTCTCCATCATCAAGTTTCAGTGCATTTTCCGTTACCTGCAGGGGTTTGAATGTATCGACCATTACTGCCAGCTCGTTGGTTTCTTTCTTACCGATACTTCCTTCATAGGCTCCCGGATGTGGTCCGTGAGGGATTCCGGCGGGATGCAGAGAAATAAACCCTTCTTCGACATGCTTGCGGCTCATAAAATCGCCATCTACATAATAGAGGACCTCATCTGAATCGATATTGGAGTGATTGTA
>PWFZ01000183.1 GCA_003555185.1 Balneolaceae bacterium
GAGTATCACAAAATCACTGTAGCCTTTGCTTACGTCAATTCCTATATATCCACTGTTCATCATATATCCTCATGTTGTGTTGAATAAAAGTCAGGCTTCGTTTATCCTTATCGATATACGGTGTCGATGCACCAGGTTGTACCTCAAACTCTACCTAACGAAGAGGAGAAACTTGGAGACGGCATCTATGTGCCAAGGTTAGTACCTCCTCACTTCGTCAGGTAAGCTTTTCTAACTTTAAATTCAACATATAAGGTTTCAAAAACAAATCCTTAGCTTTAATTTTACAGATAGTGGTAGTTGTGCTCGCTGATTTCCGCTGATGAAGCGTTAAGTCCCGCAGAGTTAAATAATTTGAAGCTCATTCTGCGAAACTCCGCGTAAATACTCCGCGGGACTCTGCGAGAAACCGTTGAAAGGTGTTTGATCAGGATGAAAGTTTTTTGAAGGCTAATCTTAATAGTTCACGCTGATTTCCGCTGATGAAGTGCTAAGTCCCGTAGAGTTAAATAATTTGAAGCTCATTCTGCGAAACTCTGCGCAAAACTCCGCGGGACTCTGCGAGAAACCGTTGGAAGGAATTTAAATTAGGCTAGATTATTTTGTGGGCTACTAATTCACGCATCTTGTGCATCCCTTCCCGAAATTCTTCTGGACTGAACGAATTTCATTATCCCCCGTCCCGATAGGTCTACAATGGTGATAAATCCTTCTACTTCACAGCCTCTTCTAACAATGTAATAGTTCCTTTGTCTGCATTTAATTCTGCCTGTAGTCCCATTGGCAGAGTGAAGTTATCATCTTCATGACTGATATCTGCACCATAAATTGCAGGAATTCCCAGCGGTTCAATATGTTTTTTCAAAACCTGTTCCAGTGTAAATGTCGGCTGGGGACCGTGTCCGCAATTTGTGCACTTTCCAAACACAAAACCGGTGAGGTCATCCATCATTCCGGCTTCTCGCAGATGGGTTAGCTTTCTGTCGATTTTATAGCTTGGCTCACCAATATCTTCCAAAAAAAGAATACCGGCCTTTGTTTCCGGCTGATATCGTGTGCCCAATGAAGTATTTAAAATTGAGAGGTTTCCCCCGATCAGACTTCCCCGGGATGTTCCGCCACGAATCTTATTCACTTCACTCTTCGATTTCATCACAGACATTTTGCCATCCATAAGTACCTCACGGAAATATTTGCGAGTGAGGTCACTCCAGGCTGAATTCCCCATAGGGCCATGGAAAGTCACCAATCCGGTATACGCAAGTATAGCCAGGTGTAAGGTGGTGTTATCACTAAAACCGGAGTAAACTTTCGGATTTTTGCGAATCATCTCAAAATCCAGAAGCGGTAAAATCCGGGCACACCCCCAGCCTCCTCTTACTGCAATAATTCCATTAACGTCTTCATCAGCAAACATCCTGTTCAGATCTTCAGCACGCTCTTCATCTTCTCCCGCAAAATACCCGTGTCGTTTACGAACATGCTTCCCAAACTTCACTTTAAACCCCATTTCTTCCAAAACCGAACGCATTCTATTAAACTCTGCACCATCAAAAATTATACCTGCCGGTGCAACAAGTCCAATGGTGTCTCCTTCTTTTAAACGCTTGGGTTTAATACGAAGGGGCTTGTTAAATACATTCCCGGCATTACCGATCAAGGTTGATGAGATTGCCAAAGCTCCTGCGGATTTAAAAAAATCAGATCGTTTCATAAGTCAACACTATATTTTAGTAGAGTTTGTGTTTGCGGGCGTACTCTAATACACTTACAGGGACGGCATATTCGGCAGGAATATCTAAATCACCTTTCCTGATTCGAGTCGATGATATATCTACGGGTTTATGATCCACGAATATGGATCGTTCGACAATTCGGTGCTCCAGTCCCTGCTTTCCATATCCCGGACGTTCTGCAACCATAAGTGGTACCTTTTCCAGTATTTCCTCGTATTTATACCATTTGTTAAATGAGTCTATACTATCTTCTCCCACACATAAAAAATAGGTATTTTCGGGGTGAGCATCCTGTAGATGAGTTATTGTTTGGAGAGTATATGAAGGTTCGGGAAGCTGCCTTTCTAAATCACTCACCTCTACATCAACCCGATCTGAAAAAGCTAGTTGCAGCATATTCAGACGATGCTCGTAAGCAGTTTGTCCTGATGAGTCTTTGTGTGGAGGGCTTGGCGTAAGAAAAACTTGAACCTTATTAATCAATCGGCTGTCTAACAGCGATTGAATAACAGAGATGTGACCGTTATGAACGGGGTCAAAAGAACCTCCGAATATTCCTATACGGTCACTCAATGGCTTTAATTAGGTTGTGCACTGGCTTGTGCTTCACGCCGTTCAATTTCACTGATTTTGGTACTCGCCTCATCAAAGAGATCTTCGGCGCGACTGCGGTTTTCACCTCGTGGAAACAACTGCATATACTTATCATAGCTTTCCACAGCCTTTTCGTAACGTTCTTTCTGGCGGGCTCTAACACTATTATCTGCGTAGAGAATATAAGCTTGTATTTGGTCGACGAGAGCTTTTTCTGCCCATTCTGTTTCAGGGTAGTCGTCAATCACAAGATCGAAATAGACAGCAGCAGCATTATATCTGTTCGTTCTCATATAAAATTCAGCGGCAGTGTATTGTTTACGGGCTAATTTTTCACGCATCTCCGTAATGTATTCATTTACATCGCTTCTTCTTTCAGAGTTGGGATAACGAGAATTAAACAGTCTGAAATTTTCAATAGCTGTACGAGTATATGTTTGATCCAGCCTGTATCGCGGACTCATTTGGTAATAGCTGAGTCCGGCTTTATAATCGACTTTTTCACGCCGTTCTGACCGTGGATAAAATGATGCATATCGCTCATACTCCGATGCTGCAATTAAATAACGTCGGTTATTAAAATAACTTTCTGCGAGCAAAAATTGTGCTTCCTGCCCAATATCAGTTCCGCGCCCAATAGAAATAACAGTCTCAAAAGAGCGTGCAGCATCACTCCAGTTTTCATCTTCGAATTGTGATTTTGCCTTTTCAAAGGCAACTTCAAGAGAGTCACCCGGACGAATTAAATCCTGACTTCGGCAAGATGATAGTGTAAGAGCAGCGAGTAAAAGAATTACAAATGTGCGCATTAGCTTAATATTCACGTGTCTTTAAAGTTTTTATAAGTTTGTTAAGATCTCGTTTAAACTCTGATTCACCAAATTTTTCCAAAATCTTTTCCGCTCGGCTGTAGTAACCGTCTATTCGCAGTTCAGTAGTTTCGAGTATTCCATATTTTTTATACAGAGCAATCACTTTATTTACAGATGCATTATCTAATGGTTTTTTGTTCAGGCAATGGAGTAACCACATTTTTTCTACTTTATTGCAACTTTCCAGCAAAAGAGTCATCAAGAACGTTTTTTTTCCTTCAACAATATCTCCCGCAACCTTTTTTCCAAATTTATCGGGATCGGCAACCACATCCAGCCAGTCATCCTGTATTTGGAAGGCATATCCCAATGCCCCTCCAAGCTCTCTAAGTAAAAGCAGTGTTTTTTGATCTGCCCCAGCCACTATTCCACCCATTTCCATCGAAGCAA
>PWFZ01000041.1 GCA_003555185.1 Balneolaceae bacterium
ACATCTGAAATTCACAGCTTATTTGTATTGTTATTGGCCCTGTTTACGCTGGGGGCAACTTTTTTAGCACTTTATTCAATCGCCAATGCGGTACGTTTGCGTAATGTGAGAATTAGCTGGAATACAGGAAAGCTAAACGGCTATCCTCTTTTTTCTACTCTATTTTTACTTTCAATAGCAGGAATTATTGGTCTCGTATTTCACCTGCAGCTTGAGCCGTATTATATCATTTTTGGTTGCTATGCATGGATGGGGCTCAGTTGGTCAGTATCGAGCTATCTGGCTTCAAAAAGTTATATCACCGATCATGGAATTGTGAAGAATATAAATGATCCGTCTCAAACAGTAGCCTGGCATCAAATTTGTGATTATGTAGAAAAGCCACAGGCAAAAGGGTCTGAATTTGTTTTTATCTATCAGAACCACTCAGCGATGGATGAAAATGGCACGGATCTTATTCGCCTTGAACTGAATGTGCCGGACAGGAAGGTTAGCAAATTTGAAAAGGTAATTGCCTTGAAGATCGGCAGATCCATGATGCCGGTTTCGGATACATCTTTCGACATAAAAATGATCGAATAAGAATTTAAAATTTAGAAAGAAATACTTTGATAGAAGACATTAGAAAGTCTGCGAATTCAGTAGAGAATGCAATTCTTGTAGGAATCTACGGAGCTGAAACCCCGCGTTGGCTTGCCAAAGAGTATCTGGATGAACTCGAACTTTTGGCGGACACTGCGGGAGCTCATTGTATGCGGAAAATCTTGCAAAACAGACCGCATCCTGATCCAACAACGTATATCGGGAAGGGAAAACTTAATCAATTGAAATCGATTGTTGATGAAGATCAGGCAGACCTGGTTATTTTTGATGATGACTTATCGGCTACTCAGGTGCGGAATATCGAAAAAACAGCGAACGTAAAGGTATTGGATCGCAGTGGTTTGATATTGGATATATTTGCATCCCGCGCTAAAACCTCGGCGGCTAAAACGCAGGTTGAACTGGCGCAACTGCAATATCTGTTGCCACGACTGACCCGCTTCTGGACTCACTTGTCCCGGCAGAAGGGGGGGATTGGTACAAAAGGTCCCGGTGAAACTCAGATCGAGACGGATAGAAGGTTAATTGGAAACAGAATCTCCACACTTAAAGAAAAACTGGAGAAACTGGACCGGCAGAGAACTACGCAGCGAAAAGGGCGATCGAATAACAACCGTGTGGCGTTGGTGGGCTATACAAATGCCGGTAAATCAACATTGATGAACGCCCTGACAGACACAAATGTGTTAGCTGAAGACAGGTTGTTTGCCACGCTCGATTCTACGGTACGTAAATTGGAACTGGAAAATCACAAGATACTGCTGTCTGATACGGTAGGATTTATACGGAAACTCCCCCACAATCTAATCGAAAGTTTTAAGTCTACACTTGATGAAGTTCGCGAAGCTGATTTTCTGCTTCATGTCGTTGATTCATCATCCCGTTTAGTAGAAGACTACATTAAGGTAGTTGAGAACACCCTTGAAGAGTTGGGGATTACCGGCATTAAACAAGTTCTGGTATTTAATAAAGTGGATTTACTGAAGCCAAAGCGATTAATAGATTTAAAAAAAGAATTTCCCGACGCTTTGTTCGTTTCTGCAGAGAGAAGAATTGGTCTTGATAAACTTCAGGCCCGTATTGAAAAAATGATTGAAGAAGATTACGTCTCATTTGAATACAATGTGCCGATGAGTCAGTACAAAGCTGTTGCTTTTTTACATGATGTTGGCGTAGTTGAAAGTGAACATTTTGAAGATAATTATGTTATAGTAAAAGGAAGCATTCATGAGGCAGACAGAGATCGGTTTAAATCGATGCTTGCTGACCTCGAAACAGCACCCACTTGATCCCGAAGCAATGTTAGGAAGAAAGCTTTTAGATAAAAATTTTACTCCACTCCACAACAGCGATTCTGCTTACGCTGCTTTGGCGAAAATGGATGCCTGGCAAACAACCAGTTTACCTGTAGTTGAGCCTACAACAGGTAAAATTATCGGCCAGGTAACGCTGAAAATGCTTACAGATCTGGCTGACGAGTCTGTGCTTTTAAAGGATATTAAATTAAAAACTCCCATTTTTTCTTATGAGCACCAGCATGTATTTGAGATAGCACGTCAAATGTATCATCACGAAGTTAGATTAATTCCTGTTGTGGATGAATCAGAACAATTTATAGGCGTGCTGCAGAAAAAAGATATTCTGGAAGCCTTTATGGATATGCTCAACGTTAAAAGTTCCGGTTCGGTTATTACGGTGGAAGTTGGGCATGCAGACTTTACCCTCACCGAACTCGTTAACCTGATTGAAGTCGAAAATGCCAGAATATTGGGCTTAACTGTTGAACACGGAAATGAAGACAGCCCTAATATGAAGATCTCTTTTAAGTTAAACCTTGAAGATACTTCTGCTGTGACCTCCTCCCTAAAACGCCATGGATATACCACGGCTACAGAAAATACACAAGATCTGCTCGAAGCAGACATGAGCTCTCGCACCAATGAACTTATTCGTTACCTGGATCTCTAATCATAAAATTTTACGAGATTGATTGGGAACAAAATCGGGCGAGTTGGTATATTCTTTGACATAATCCCATCAATGGATTCACTATACATGTACATGAATCGCTACATCTTAAACGTCAGCTTCTTATTTCTTGCTTTAATAATTCCACTAACCGGCTTTGCTCAAAATGAACCGGTGACGGGGAATAGTGATATTCAGCAGGGTATGGATCTTTTTAACAAAGGTTTGTACGCAGAAGCTTCTGCTGCATTCAGTTCATTTTTGATGAGTAATCAGGATGATATTAAAAATGTTGAATTGGCATCCTATTTCTGGACACGCTCTCAAACGCGTCTTGATTCTACAAAAACAGACATCGTTACCGATCAGTTTGTAAATCAACACCCAAAAAGCCGGTACTCTGCTGTTCTTTTAAGAGAAGTAGCCCATCAGCACAAAGAAAGAGATGATTTAGATCGTGCTATTGAACGGAAAAAACAGGCACTCAACTATCCTCAGAGCTCAAAAAACCAGGCGGAACTCTATTATACGATTGCTGAAACCGCTGCGGAAATGGGGGATAATGATTTAGCGAGAAGTTACTTTCTTGCAGTATCAGACTATCATCGCAGGTCAGATCTGTCTCCGAGAGCACTTTACGCACGAGGCAGACTTTATCTTGAAGATGAAAATTATTCAGCATCAGCACAAGCATTTGAGCTGCTAAGAGAACGTCACCGGTTTGATCCGATGACCCGTAGAATTGGGACAGCACTGGGTGAGTCATATTACAATCAGGGGCGATACGAGGAAGCAATTCAGGCGTTTGATGATGCGATGCCGAACCTGGATGATGAAAACAGAGCCAGGGCAGTTTACTTAAGTGCAGAAAGTTATAATGCCTTGAATGATTTGCGAAATGCCACCCGTATGTACAGAATGTATATCAATCGGGCAGAAAATTCAGATCAGGCACGAATTGCACATTATGGTTTGGGGTGGGTTTATCACAAACAGGAAGTGTATCACTGGGCGGCTG